>JBIQMK010000018.1:0-24824 GCA_044463365.1 Rhodanobacter sp.
CCACCTTGTTCTTGACCACCTTGACGCGGGTTTCCGAGCCGATGATCTCGTCGCCGCGCTTGACCGCGCCGATGCGGCGGATGTCCAGCCGCACCGAGGCGTAGAACTTCAACGCGTTGCCGCCGGTGGTGGTTTCCGGGCTGCCGAACATCACGCCGATCTTCATGCGGATCTGGTTGATGAAGATCACCAGCGTGCCGGATTTCTTGATGTTGGCGGTGAGCTTGCGCAGCGCCTGGCTCATCAGGCGGGCGTGCAGGCCGACGTGGGAGTCGCCCATCTCGCCTTCGATTTCCGCCTTCGGGGTCAGCGCGGCGACGGAGTCGACCACCACCATGTCCACCGCGCCCGAGCGCACCAGCATGTCGGCGATTTCCAGCGCCTGTTCGCCGGTATCGGGCTGCGACACCAGCAGGTCCTCGACCTTGACGCCCAGCTTCTCGGCATAGGAGGGATCGAGTGCATGCTCGGCGTCGATGAAGGCCGCCGTACCACCCGCGCGCTGGCAGCTGGCGATGGCCTGCAGGGTCATGGTGGTCTTGCCGGACGATTCCGGCCCGTAGATCTCGATCACGCGGCCGCGCGGCAAGCCGCCGACGCCGAGGGCGATGTCCAGGCCCAGCGACCCGGTGGACACCGTTTCGATGGCCTCGTTGACGCGGTCGCCCATGCGCATGATGGCGCCCTTGCCGAACTGCTTTTCGATCTGGCCGAGGGCGGAGGTGAGCGCCTTGCGCTTGTTGTCATCCATCGTAGGTATTCCGGTTGGGCTGTGAATGGAAGCATGATGCCCGGACGGTGTCTCACGGGCTGCGATAAGGGAACGATTATCCCACACCGGTCAAGCCGGCCTGGCGGCCCATGGCGCCCTATTCCGTCAGCGTTTTGCGCAAGCCCGTGAGCGCCGCCGCCACGGTCTGCCGGCGAACCGCCTCGCGGTCGCCGGAAAAATGGAAAACTTGCGCATGGGCGTAGCCACCGCGGCGTTTCCAGCCGATCCACACCGTGCCGACGGGCTTGTCCGGCGTACCGCCCGAGGGGCCCGCGATACCGGTCACTGCCACCGCGACGCCCGCGCCTAAGCGCGCCAACGCGCCGGAAACCATCTCCAGCACCGTCTCCTCGCTGACCGCGCCGGTCTGCTCCAGCGTGTGCGGATTGACGCCCAGCAAGGCCTCCTTCGCCTCGTAGCTGTAGGTGACCACGCCGGCATGGAACCAGGCCGAACTTCCCTGCAGGTCGGTCAGCGTCTTGGCCACCCAGCCGCCGGTGCAGGATTCGGCCGTCACCAGCATCAGTCGGTGCTGCAGCACCTCGGCGGCCACCTCGGCGGCCAGTGTCATCAATTGAGCGTCGGTGGGAATGGACGACGATTCCATACAACTCTCCGAACGGCGATGCGCGGCGCCGCGCACGAACACGCTGTTCTACCCGCTCACGGCGATCCCGCCAAGCCCTGTCCCGACCGATGCGCCGTCAACTGCCGAAACGCTCGCGCAAGCTGGCGCGATAACGGCGGCTGCAGGGGATCGTGGTGCCGTCGCGCAGTGTCAGGCGGGCGTCGCCGGTGTCCAGCGGCTCGATCTGCACGAGGTAATCCAGGTTGACGAAATAGCCGCGATGCACCCGCGCAAAGCGCTCGGGGTGCAGCCGCTCGCTGATCGCCGCCATGGTCGTGCGCAACGGATAGTCGCGGCCGCGCACGTGCAGGTTCACGTAATTGCCCGAGGCTTGCAGCCACTCCACCTCGCTGGCGTTCAACAGGAATTCCCGGCCCAGCTTGCGCACCAGGAAGCGATCGGGCCGATCGACCGGCTCGGCCGCCTGGCCCTCATCCGGTTCGACCAGCAGCCGCGCCTCGCCCTGCCAGCGCATGAGCCACAACCGCGACAGGCAGATCAGCGCGATGATCAGGAAATAGGTGCGGATGTCCTTCAGATACTCGTAGCCCCACTGCGCGCCGAAACGGTACTGGGCGTCGGCCAGCGCATAGGCCAGCTTGCGCAGCGCCACCATGCCCGCCACATGCACCACGCTGAACGGGACCGTGGCCAGCAAATGCAGCGGCAGGCTGCGCCGCCAGGTGTCGAAGCGGACGGGCCAGCGGCGTTCCAGCGCCACCACCGCCGGAATCAGCGCCAGGATCAGCAGCGAGCTGCTGCATTCCCACACCCAGGGTTCCCACGCAGCGGTGCGGGAATGATCGATCCGCGCGACCAGCCCGTTGAATACCGTATTGAGGACGGTCAGCGTCACCCAGAAGCCGACTTCGATGGGTCGCCGCCAGCGCTGGAAGTCGCGGAAATCGAAACGCGGCTGCTCGTTCATCCGCGGATTCTACGCAAAGCATCGCGCACCGTCCCCGCCGCCCGCGATCCGTCACCGGGACGGATCGATTGGTCACTTTGCCAGCGATGGCGCGCTTTCGCTGGCGCACCATGGCCCCACTTCTCCCGCGCCGGACATTCCCATGCATCGCCGTGACCTGCTCAAGGCCGCCCTAACCGCCCCGCTCCTTTCGCTGTTGCCGGCCCAGCGCCTGTTGGCCAGCGCCCCCGAGTTCGTGCCGCTCCTGCAGCGCAAGGTTCGCCCCGGCGAACCGGGCTGGCCCAGCGAGGCACGTTGGGACGAACTGCGGCGCAAAACCGGGGGTCGCCTGCAGAAACTGCAATCGCCATTCGATCCCGAAGCACCGGCGGCCGTCAGGGCCGAGGCAATGAAACACCTGAAGAACCCGTTCTACCTCGGCGACCAGCCCGCACTGACCCAGACCAGCGGCTGGGCCGACGCATGGATATCCCGACCCAGCGCCTACGCCGTGGCCGCCGAGACGGCGGCCGACGTCGCGGCGGCCGTCGATTTCGCCCGCGAGCACCGCTTGCGGCTGGTGGTGAAAGGCGGCGGTCACAGCTACCAGGGCACCTCCAACGCACCCGATTCGTTGCTGGTATGGACGCGGCACATGAACCAGGTGCAGATGCACGACGGCTTCGTTCCGCGCGACTGCGCCGTGGCGCCACAGCCGGCGGTGAGCGTGGGCGCCGGCGCCATGTGGATCGATGCGTACACCGAGGTAACCACGCGCGGCGGCCGCTACGTCCAAGGCGGCGGTTGCACCACGGTGGGCGTGGCCGGGCTGGTGCAGAGCGGCGGTTTCGGCAGTTTTTCCAAGCGTTGGGGCACGGCCGCGAGCAACCTGCTGGAGGCCGAAGTGGTCACGGCCGATGGCCGGGTCCGCGTGGTCAATGAAAACCGCGACCCCGACCTGTTCTGGGCGATCAAGGGCGGTGGCGGCGGCAGCCTGGGCGTGGTGACGCGGCTGACGCTGCGCACGTTCGAGTTGCCCGAGTTCTTCGGCGGCGCGTTCGGCCGCATCAAGGCATCCTCGCCCGCCGCCTTCCGCGCCCTGATTGGCGAGGCGATGCGGTTCTACCGCGATGCGCTGTTCAACCCGCACTGGGGCGAACAGATGACACTGCGCGATGGCAACACGCTGGCCATCTCCATGGTGTTCCAAGGACTGACCAAAGCCGAGGCCGAAACCTGCTGGGCGCCGTTCATGGCGTGGGTAGCGGCGCGCCCGGAATACACCGTCGTCGAGCCGCTGGAGATTCTGGCCCTGCCGGCACGACATTTCTGGGATGCCGAGTTTTTCCGCCAGCATGCGCCGGGGCTGATGGTGGCGGACGACCGCGCCGACGCGCCGCGCAACCACGTGCTGTGGGCCGGCGACCAGGGCCAGGTCGGCTGGTTCATCCACGCCTACCAATCGGCCTGGCTGCCCGCCACGCTGCTCGAAACACAAACAAAGCTCGTCGACGCCTTGTTCGCGGCCTCGCAGGCATGGGACGTGGGGCTTCACTTCAACAAGGGCCTGGCCGGCGGCTCGCCCGATGCGATCGAGCGAGCCCGCGACACGGCCACGCACCCGGACGCACTGGGTGCGTTTGCGCTGGCGATCATCGGCAGCAGTGGCGATCCCGCCTTCCCCGGCCTGCATCGCACGCCGCCCGATCTGGCCAGCGCCCGGCGCGACGCCAGCGGCGTGGACCAGGCGATGGCCGCCTTGCGCAAGGTGGCGCCCGGCGCCGGCTCCTACGTCTCCGAAAGCGACTACTTCCTGCGCGACTGGCAACACGGGTTCTGGGGCACGAACTACCCGCGCCTGGCGCGCGCCAAGCGGCGCCATGATCCCGATGGCCTGTTCGTGGTGCACCACGGCGTGGGCAGCGAGGCGTGGAGCGCCGACGGCTTCGTGCCCAACACGCGCAGCTAGGCAAAGCGTGGCGGGAGGAAACAACGGGCGGCCAGAGCGGCTACGATGGCACCCCCAATGTCGACCGCCACTGCACAAAGAACGCGCTCTTGAAAGAACACACACCCTTCATGCGGCAATACCTCGCGGCCAAGGCCGAGCACCCGGACGTGCTGCTGTTTTTCCGCATGGGCGATTTCTACGAGCTGTTCTACGACGACGCACGCAAGGCGGCGCGGCTGCTGGACATCACCCTGACCCAGCGCGGGCAGTCCGCCGGCGCACCGATCCCGATGGCCGGCGTGCCCTATCACGCGGCGGAAAATTACCTGGCGCGGCTGGTGCGGCTGGGCGAGTCGGTGGCGATCTGCGAGCAGATGGGCGACCCGGCGCAGGCCAAGGGCATCGTCGAGCGCAAAGTGGTGCGCATCATCACGCCCGGCACGGTGACCGACGCGGCACTGCTGGAGGACCGGCGCGACAACCTGCTGCTGGCCATCCACGCCGGCCACAACCATGCCTACGGCCTGGCCTGGGTGGACCTTTCCAGCGGCCGTTTCCTGCTCAGCGAAGTGCCCACCGCCGAGGCATTGGCCGCCGAACTGGCGCGGCTGCAGCCGGCCGAGACGCTGGTGTGCGAGGACGTGGCCTGGCCCCGGCTGGTCAGCGCACTGCCCGGCCTGCGCAAGCGCCCGCCCTGGCATTTCGACGTGGACGCGGCGCGGCGCGAGTTGAACCGCTTCTTCCGCACCAGCGGCCTGGATGGCTTCGGTGTCGACGGCCTGCCGCTAGGCCTGGCCGCCGCCGGCTGCCTGCTTGGCTATATCGAGGAAACCCAGAAAAGCGCGCTCCCGCACCTCACCGGCATGGCGGTGGAAGCGGCCAGCGAAACCATCGCGCTGGACGCCGCCACCCGACGCAACCTGGAGTTGGACACCCACCCCAGCGGCCGCACCGAGCACACCTTGCTGGGCGTACTGGACGAAAGCGTGACGCCGATGGGCGCGCGCCTGCTGCGCCGCTGGCTGACCCGCCCGCTGCGATCGCGCGAGGTATTGCGTCGCCGCCACCAGGCCATCGGCACCCTGATCGACGGCCGCCGCCATGAACCGCTGCGCGAACAACTGCGCGGCATCGGCGACCTGGAACGCATCCTGGCCCGCGTGGCGCTGCGCTCGGCGCGCCCGCGCGACCTGTCCACCCTGCGCGACGGCCTGGCCACCGCGCCGCAGCTGCGCGAACAGATCGCCACCATGGACAGCCCGTTGCTGCGCGACCTGGTCGAACGCATCGGCGACCACGCGCAAACCGCGGACCTGCTCGCCCGCGCCATCGTGCCGCAACCACCCGTACTGCAACGCGATGGCGGCATCATCGCCGACGGCTACGACGCCGAGCTCGACGAACTGCGCCGTCTCTCCAACCACGCCGACCAGTACCTGGTGGAACTGGAGGAGCGCGAAAAGGCCTCCAGCGGCATCACCACGCTGAAAGTCGGCTACAACCGCGTGCACGGCTACTACATCGAGATCAGCAAGGCCCAGTCCGACAAGGCGCCCACGCACTACACGCGGCGGCAGACCACCAAGAACGCCGAGCGCTACATCACCGAGGAGCTGAAGAACTTCGAGGACAAGGTGCTCTCGGCAAAAGAGCGTTCGCTGATGCGCGAGCGCGCGCTATACGAAGCGCTGCTCGACACCCTCACCGAAACGCTGGAGCCGCTGAAATCCGCCGCCGCCGCGATCGCGGAGCTCGATGTGCTGGCCACCCTGGCCGAGCGCGCCGAGGCCCTGGACTGGAGCGCGCCGCGACTCACCGACGAACCCGGCATCACGATCGAACGCGGCCGCCATCCCGTCGTTGAAAAAGTGCGCGACGAACCGTTCGAACCCAACGACCTGGTGCTGGACGACCACCGCCGCATGCTCGTCATCACCGGCCCCAACATGGGCGGCAAAAGCACCTACATGCGGCAGAACGCGCTGATCGTGCTGCTGGCCCACATTGGCAGCTACGTGCCGGCGACGCGCGCGGTGATCGGCCCGATCGACCGCATCTTCACCCGCATCGGCGCCGGCGACGACCTCTCCCGCGGACAGTCCACCTTCATGGTGGAAATGAGCGAAACGGCGAACATCCTGCACAACGCCACCGAGAACAGCCTGGTGCTGATGGACGAAGTCGGCCGCGGCACCAGCACCTACGACGGCCTCTCCCTGGCCCGCGCCGCCGCCGTGCACCTGGGCCAGCACAGCCGCGCCTACACCTTGTTTGCCACCCATTATTTCGAGCTGACCGAACTGGCCACCACGTACACCGGCATCGCCAACGTGCACCTGGATGCCGTCGAATATGGCGAGCAACTGGTGTTCATGCACGCGGTCAAGGAAGGCCCCGCCAACCGCAGCTTCGGGCTGCAAGTGGCGGCGCTGGCCGGCCTGCCGAAATCGGTGATCGCCGATGCGCGGCGCACGCTGGCGGAGCTGGAGAAAGGCATGCATCAGCATGCTGGTGGGCCGGTGTCGGCGCCGGACACATCGCCGCAGCTGGGGTTGTTTGCATCGACGCAACCGTCAGCCGTGGAGCGGGCGCTGGAGGATATCGATCCGGATGCCTTGACGCCGCGCGAGGCGCTGGAGGCGTTGTATCGGTTGAAGGCGTTGGGGTGAGTTGAAAAGCGCCCTCATCCGCCCTGTCGGGCACCTTCTCCCGCGGAGCGGGAGAAGGGAGCGGTGAAGTTTCTTGAGGTCGTGGGCGCGCCCCGAATCATCGCAAGCAAATCCCTTCTCCCGCTTGCGGGAGAAGGTGCCCGAAGGGCGGAAGAGGGTCCGCTTTTCACCCAACCTCAGCGCCCATCCTTCATCCGCATCAACTCCCGCCGCGCATGCTTGTCCGGCCGCTTTACCGGCCCACTCGCCCCCACCAGCCGCCGCTGCTCCCGCGCCGCCTCGCGCAGCGCCAGGCTCGCCGCCGTCTCGCCATACAGGCCTTGCGCCACCGGCGCCGGCCCGCGCTTGTCGGCCAGCGCCAGCACATCCACCTCCAGCTTTTCCTCGCCGCGGCTGATGTTCAAGCGGTCGCCCACATGCAGCACCTTGGCCGGTTTGCAGTTACCGCCGTTGACCTGGATTTTGCCGCCATCGATGGCCTGCTTGGCCAGGCTGCGGGTCTTGAAGAAACGTGCGGCCCACAGCCATACGTCGACGCGCACTTCGGTGAGCAGGGTTTGCGGCTTGTTCATGGCGACCATTTTGGGGTGTTCCGCGCGCACCGCAACCGCCGTTTCTCGACAGTGCCGCCACGCGCATCAGTTATCCTGACGGCTTTTCCGCGGCTACCGCATCGCCCGATCATGACCAACGGCCTCAACCAGCGCGATTTCACCCTCGACCCCGAAGACAACGCCCGCCTGGCCAACCTGTCCGGCCCGTTCGACGAGCACCTGCGCCAGATCGAATTGCGCCTGGGCGTGGAGATCAACCATCGCGGCAGCATCTTCCAGGTGATCGGCGACGAGACCGCCACGCGGGCGGCGGAAAAAGTGCTGCGCGCGCTGTACGCCAGCACCGAGGAGGAATCATTGACCGGCGCCCGTGTCCATCTCCACCTGGCCGAATCCGGCGTCGACGCGATCACTGCCGACGTGGCCGAGAACACGCCCGAAGTGCTGATCAAGGTGAAGCGCGGCCTGATCAAGGGTCGCGGCGCCAACCAGGAGCGCTACCTGCACGCCATTGCCACCCACGACATCAACTTCGGCGTGGGCCCGGCCGGCACCGGCAAGACCTACCTGGCGGTGGCCAGCGCGGTCGAGGCGCTGGAGGCGAACCGGGTGCAGCGGCTGCTGCTGGTGCGGCCGGCGGTGGAAGCCGGCGAAAAGCTGGGCTTCCTGCCGGGCGACCTGTCGCAGAAAGTCGATCCCTACCTGCGCCCGCTGTACGACGCGCTGTACGAAATGCTGGGCTTCGAGCGGGTGGCCAAGCTGATCGAGCGCAACGTGATCGAGATTGCCCCACTGGCCTACATGCGCGGGCGCACGCTCAACGATTCGTACGTGATCCTGGACGAGGCGCAGAACACCACCATCGAACAGATGAAGATGTTCCTCACCCGCATCGGCTTCGGTACGGTGGCCGTGATCACCGGCGACGTCACCCAGGTGGATCTGCCGCGGCAAACCAAATCCGGCCTGCGCCAGGCGGTGGAAGTGCTGCGCGACGTCAACGGCATCAGCTTCACCTTCTTCACCTCGCGTGACGTGGTGCGCCACCCGTTGGTGGCGAAGATCGTGCGTGCCTACGAGGCGTTCGAACAGAAAGACGGTGATGCCGAATGAGCCGCCCCACCCCTGTAGGAGCGACTTCAGTCGCGACCGGCTCGAAGAAAAAAGCACCGCGGTCGAAGTCGCTCCCACAGGAGAATGTGCAGCTCCACGTCGGCTACGCCGTACCCCGCACCGGCGTACCGGCAGCGGCCAGCTTCCGCCGCTGGGTCGAGGCCGCACTGCGCGGCGCGCGGCGGCGCAAGCCCACGGAGCTGGCGATCCGCATCGTCGACACCGACGAAGGCCGCGCGCTGAACCGCGATTATCGGGGCAAGGATTACGCCACCAACGTGCTGTCATTCCCGGCCGAACTGCCGCCCGGCTTGGCGCTGCCGCTGATCGGCGACCTGGCGATCTGCGCGCCCGTAGTGGCGCGTGAAGCGGCCGAACAGGGCAAGCCGCCGCGCGACCATTGGGCGCACCTGACCGTGCACGGCGTGCTGCACCTGCTGGGCCACGATCACATCGAGGAGGCGCAGGCCGAGGCCATGGAAGCACTGGAAACCCGCATCCTGGCTGGCCTGGGCATCCCCGACCCGTACGCGCCTATCCAGGAATAACCGAGGGTGCAACGTCATCCCAGCGAAAGCTGGGATCCAGTGCCTTCGCTTCTGGGGTGGAGTCGCTGGATCCCAGCTTTCGCTGGGATGACGACAAAGGGGCGCCCCCTCTGAACCATCGAAAATTTTCCGCTAGAATCGGCCTTCCGCCCGTTTTCGGGCTGAATTCAAACGAGTAATGAACGACGACCCTGGCAGTACCAGCGGCCCGGCTCACCGTACCTGGTGGGATCGACTGGGCCATCTTTTTTCCGGCGAAGCCCGCAACCGCGACGAACTGCTCGACGAATTGCGCGCCGCCCAGACCAACGGACTGCTGTCCGCTGACACCTTCACCATGGTCGAAGGTGCGATCAAGGTCACCGAACTGAGCGTGGACGATGTGATGGTGCCGCGCGCGCAGATCGTGATGATCGCGGCCGAATCCACCCTCCCCGACATCCTTGCCGCCGTGGTCGAATCGGGCCATTCCCGCTTCCCCGTGCATGGCGAGGACAAGGACGAGATCCTGGGCATCCTGCTGGCCAAGGATCTGCTGAAATTCTTCGGCAACGGCATCGATTTCGATATCCGTTCCATCCTGCGCCCGGCGGTGCTGATTCCCGAATCCATGCGGTTGAACATTCTTCTGGCGGAGTTTCGCCTGTCGCGCAACCACATGGCGCTGGTGGTGAACGAGTACGGCGGCGTGGCCGGGTTGATCACCATCGAGGACGTGCTGGAACAGATCGTGGGCGAGATCGACGACGAGCACGACGACGAGGAAGAGCCTGTTCTCATGCACGCCCAACCCGGCGGCGACTGGCTGGTCAGCGCGCTGACCCCGATCGAGGATTTCAACGAGCAGACCGGCGCCGCGTTTTCCGACGAGGAATATGACACCGTAGGCGGCCTGGTCACCTCCGAGTTCGGCCACCTGCCGGAAGTGGACGAGGAAGTGGCCATCGACGATTACCTGTTCCACGTCACCCAGGCCGACGACCGCCGCGTGCAGCAATTCCGCGTCATCCGCCAGGCCGAGTGAATCCCTGCGGGCGCCGCCCCTGTAGGAGCGACTTCAGTCGCGATGCTCTTTGCCCGATCCGCGAAAAGCGTCGCGACTGAAGTCGCTCCTACATGTACCGCCTCACCTACCGCAACCGGAACCCCGCGATGACATCCCTGCGCCACATCGCCTTCGCGCTCTGCATCGCCGTGTCGTGGCTGCTGGCCCTGCCCGCTCACGCCAGCGTCGCCAACGCCCCGGCGGCCAATCTGGAGATCGCGCTGATCACCTACGGCCCGGGCGAAACCTACTGGGAGCGCTTTGGCCATGACGCGCTGCAGGTGCGCGACACGGTCTCGGGCGAGTCGGTCAACTTCAACTACGGCGAGTTCGATTTCGATCAGGAGAACTTTTTCCTGAACTTCGCCCGCGGCCGCATGAACTACATGATGGGAGCGGCACTCAGCGACATCGACGAAAGCTATTACATCGAGACCGGCCGCTCGATCACCCGCCAGCGCCTGGCGCTGACTGCGGCGCAAGCCGGCGCGTTGCGCGATTTCCTGCTGTGGAACCTGCGTCCGGAAAACAGCCACTACGGCTACGACTATTACGTCGACAACTGCGCCACGCGGGTACGCGACGCGCTGGACCAGGCACTGGGTGGCGCGTTGAAGGCGCAGCTTGCCGCACGGCCCGGCGGCATGACCTACCGCCAGCAAACGCTGCGCCTGATGAGCAACCAACCCGCGCTGATGCTGGTGCTCGACCTGGGCCTGGGGCCGTACGCCGACCACCCGCTGACGCTGTGGCAGGAGAGCTTCATACCGATGGTGTTGCAGACCGCCGTCGACAACGTGCGCATCGACGACGGCAAGGGCGGGCTGCAGCCGCTGGTATCGGACAGCCGCATCGTGTCGGCGAATCGCCTCGACACGCCACCGGCCAGTGCGCCCGACCTGCGCTGGGCACTGGCACTGGCGGGGTTGTCGATCGCCGTGCTGATGTTGCTGGCACGACGCTTCTGGCCCACCGGGTTCACCCTGCTGGGCACGTTGTACGTGCTGGCCGCCGGCTTCGTGGGACTGGTGCTGCTGGTGTTGTGGACGCTGACCACGCACCACTCGGCGTGGGCCAACGCCAATCTGTTGCTGTTCAATCCGCTGGCTTGGCTGTTGTTGCCCGCGCTGTGGCGCGCGCGCCGCGGGGTGACGCCATCACGCTTCATCGACGGCGTGATCGCGGTGCAAATGCTGGCAGGCATCGTCGCGATTTTGCTGCACCTGCTGCCCGGTGTGGTGCAACAGAACCAGCCGTGGCTGCTGTTTGCCCTGCCGATCTGGCTGGTGTTGGCCTGGCGTTTGCGGCGTCCTGACTGACGCTTCATTGCCCCGCTTCAGGCAGCGGGGCATCATGCGTCGATGAACCTCGCCACGCCTCCCGTTGCGCTACCCACGCCGCCCGACCAGCAGGTGGTCAACTGCATCGCCTATCGGCGCGATGGGCATCGCATCGGCGAGATCACGCTGGATCGAATCAGTGACGTGCTGGCCGAACCGGACACCTTCGTCTGGGTTGGCCTGTATGAGCCCGACGAAACGCTGCTGGAGAAAATGCAGGAGGAGTTCGGCCTGCACGACCTGGCCATCGAAGACGCGCACAACGCGCACCAGCGCACCAAGATCGAAACCTACGGCGACTCGCTGTTTCTGGTGGTGCAGACCGCCCAGCTCACCGGCGGCGAACTGACCTTCGGCGAGACGCACATCTTCCTCGGCCCTCGCTACCTGGTGACCGTGCGGCACGGCGCATCGATGTCGTACGCGCCTGCACGACGCACCTGCGAGCACACCCCCGAACTGCTGGCGCTAGGGCCCAGCTACGGCCTCTACAGCGTGCTCGACTTCATCGTCGACAACCTGCTGCCGATCGTGCGCGACTTCCGCGAGGAACTGCAGCAACTGGAACAGGACATCTTCGCCGAAACCTTCAAACGCACCACCGTGCGGCGCCTGTACGACATGCAACGCGACCTGATGACCCTGCGCCTGGCGGTGGCACCGTTGCAGGACATCATCAGCCAGCTGGTACGGCTGCACCCCAACCTCATTCCCGACAAGCTGCGCGCCTATTTCCGCGACGTCTACGACCATGTGTTCCGCGTCAACGAGTCGATCAGCGCGATGCGCGAAATGCTCACCGCCGCCATCAACGTCAATCTCTCACTGGTCACCTTCGGCCAGAACGAGGTGATGAAAAAACTCGCCGGCTGGGCCGCCATGCTGGCCGCGCCCACCTTGCTCACCAGCTGGTACGGCATGAACTTCACCCACATGCCCGAACTCAGCCGCCCCTGGGCCTACCCCGCCATCATCGTGGTGATGGGCTGCATCGTGGGCGGCATCTACCTGGGGTTGAAGCGGGCGAGGTGGTTGTGATGAAGCTCCTACAGAACCTCAGCCCTCTGTAGGAGCGACTTCGGTCGCGACGGCTGCGGGGTCGCGACTGAAGCCGCTCCTGCAATTTGTGCCATCAGCCTCAGCGCGAGACCACACCCTCCGCCGTCCACTTCTTCAGCCAGGCATTCACCGCGTCGTGCCATTGCACGCTGTTGTGCGGTTTGAGCACCCAGTGGTTTTCGTCGGGGAAGGTGAGGAATTCGCTGGGGATGCCGCGACGCTGAAGGGCGGTGAATGCGCTGAGGCCCTGGGTGAGGGGGATGCGGAAATCCTTGGCGCTGTGGATGACCAGCATCGGCACGCGCCAATCCTTGACGTGGTTGATCGGGTTGAATTTCTCGTAGTTTTCGGGGTGGTCGAACTGGGTGCCGCCGTTCTCCATTTCCTCGAACCACAGCTCTTCGGTTTCGTAGTACATGGCGCGGGTGTCGAACACGCCGTCGTGGTCGATCAGGCATTTCCACGGCTCGTTCCACACACCGGCGATCCAGTAGGTCATGTAGCCGCCGTAACTGGCGCCCATGGCGCAGGCGCGGTCGCCGTCGAGGAAGCTGTACTTGTCCAGCGCGGCCTTCCAGCCCAGTTTCAGATCCTCCAATGGCTTGCCGCCCCAGTCGCCGGAAATAGAGTCGGTGAATGCCTGGCCGTAGCCGGTGGACCCGTGGAAGTTCACCGTCACCACCGCAAAACCCTGGCCGGCGTAGGTCTGCGGGTTCCAGCGGTAGCTCCAGCCATTGCCCATCGCGCCCTGCGGACCACCGTGGATGATGAACGCCACCGGATAGGTTTTACCGGGCTGGTAGTTCGCCGGCTTCACCACGTAACCCTGCACATTCGCGCCATCGGCGCCCTTGAAGTTGAAGAATTCGGCGTCGCCGACCTGGGCGTTTTTCAGGTCCGCGGCGTTGAAATGGGTGACCTGCTTCAAGTGGCTGCCATCGGTACCTGCCACATATAGATCGGCGGGCCGTTTCAGGTCGTCACGCGACAGCAGCAGCTTGCCGGCCGCCAGCGAATAGCCGCCCACCGTGCCATCGCTAACCACCTTGCGCACCTTGCCGCTGGCCGTGTCGATCGCAAACAGCGGATGCTGGCCCTCGTCATCGGCCGTGGCGTACAACGTCTTGCCATCGGCCGAAATGCCCAGGCCACCAGGCGAGCGATCCCACTTGGGATCGACCTCGTGCTTTGCACCCGTGGCCAGGTCCAGCGCCATGATCGCGAAACGATCGGCCTCCGCACCCGGCTTCTTCATCGCGAGGTAATAAAGCGTCTTGCCGTCAGGCGATGCCACCGGAAAGCCATCCCACGCCTTGTTGTCCGCCGTGAGGTTGGTGGGCGCCGCCGAGCCATCCACCGGTACGCGATACACATCGAAATTGGTCGACCACGGCTCCGTGGTGCCCGCGATGCGGACGTCGAAAAACACGCTCTTGCCATCCGGCGCAAAGGTGAATTCGCTCTCGTCGCCAAACGGCTTGCTCGGCACATCGCCATCGATACCGCGAGTGAGCAAGGTCGGCTCCGCGGGCAACTGCCCCTTGCCGTCGAACCGCGCCACATACAACTGGTTGCGCCGGCCATCGGCCCAGGTGTCCCAGTGCCGCACAAAGAGCTTGGTGTAGAGCGTGCCGCTGGCCTTGTCCTTCTCGCGCGCGGCCAGCCGCTCATGCGTGCACGCGAGATTGGCGCAATCGGTGAACACCTCATACGACAGCAGCGCCTGCCCGCCATCGGGCGACAACTTGTAGCCGCCCAGATCCAGCACACCATGGCTCACCTGCACCGGTGCACCGTGCCCGGCAAGATCCAGCCCGTTGGCGCCCGCCAGATCCAGCCGCCACAACTGCGTCACGCCCTTGGCCGGCGCCAGGAAATAAAGGCTGCGCCCATCATGCGACCAGCGCGCGGAACTGCCCTTGTCCACCACCTTCACCGGCTGGCCCGCCTTGGCCAGATCGAGCACATAGATGGCGTTGACGCCCTTGTTCGCGGCGTAATCGGTACTGCGCACGCCAAACGCCGCGTAACGGCCATCCGGCGACAACTGCGGATCGCTGACCCGATCCATCATCACCAAATCGCGCGCGTTGAACGGATGCGCGCCTTGCGCCTTGACGAACGTGGTATCCACCACCTCCCCGGCGGCCACCGGCGTAACGGTCAGCGCAAGCAACAATGCGGCGATCAGAGGTTTCATGGGAGTCCTCGTGTCGATAAAGAGCAAAAGGTAGGCGGCTGCGCCGTTGCAGGCAAGGTACGCTGCGGCAATGCCGGCAAGTTGCGCTCTGCTCCTTCCCTGCTTGCAGGTGAGGGCTGGGGGCGCTCTTGACCTTCCTCGCCAGCCCGAGCGACCCCGTCCCAACCTCCCCCTGCGGGCAGGGGGAGGAGCAAAGCCGGATGCGATGGCTGCCGAAGCCATCGGAGGGAACTTGAGAGTAATGCAATATCACCTTACTATGCATTCGAACAACCGATCGAGGGCAACATCATGACGACATTGACAGTTACCACGCGGGGACAAGTCACCTTTCGGAAGGAGGTGTTGCAGCATCTGGGCATCAAGCCGGGGGAGAAGATCGAGCTGAACTTGCTGCCCGATGGCCGGGCTTCACTGAAAGCAGCTCGACCCACCGGGTCGATGGCTGGCTTTGTGGGCCTGCTGGCCGGGCGGACAACCAAGGTGGCCACCATCGAAGAAATCAACGAGGCCACGGCATCGGGCTGGGCGGGACGCAAGTGAAAGTCGCTGTCGACACGAATGTGCTGGTTCGCGCTGTGGTGCGCGACGATGTCAAGCAAGCGAACGTCGCTGCCAAGCTGCTGATGAATGCCGAAGTGATCGCGGTCGCGCTGCCATGTCTATGCGAGTTCGTCTGGGTGTTGCGTCGCGTGTATGGCTTCACCGCTGCCGACGTGGCCGTTGCGATTCGGGCACTGCTCGATGCGGCAAATACGGAAACGAACCGGCCAGCCGTTGAAGCCGGCCTGGCCGTACTCGAAGCCGGGGGAGACTTCGCCGATGGGGTAATCGCCTTCGAGGGTCAATGGCTCGGTGGTGAAACCTTCGTATCGTTCGACAAAAAGGTTGTCGCCTTGCTCACCGCGCAAGGTCAATCCGCCCGCTTGCCATAACGCTCGCCGCTGAATGCTGCCATGTCGCAAGCCAGCCGCTCGCCACGCTGGCTCGCCGTCCGACGCTGATGGACAATGCCGCATGGGACTTCATCCAGGGAGAGCACCATGTCGGCTGAACAAGTCACCACGGCACTCGCGGCCCACCCGGACATCGAACTGGCGTTCATCTACGGGTCGGTAGCTCGTGGCCAGGCACGCCGCGACAGCGACGTCGATGTGGCAGTACAGGCCTCTGCGCTGCTGGATGCGGACGAAAAGATGCGTCTGATCGAAGACATCGCCGCCGCCACTGGCCGCGCGGTGGACTTGGTCGACCTGCGCGTTGTGGGTGAGCCGTTGCTCGGGCAAATCCTCAAACATGGTCTGCAGATTCGCGGCAAACCCGCCGACCGCGCACTGCTGATGCAGCGGCATGTCTACGCCATGGAGGATTTCATGCCCTATGTGGAGCGCACCCTGGCAGAACGGAGAAAGGCATGGATCGGCTGATTGTCGAACGCAAGCTCGATTCGCTGCGACGGTGCCTGGACAGGGTACGCGAACGCTGCCCTGACGACGTTGCCACGTTGGCGAACAATGCAGACCTTCAAGACATCGTGGTACTCAACCTCAGCCGCGCCGTGCAGATCTGTGTCGATCTTGCGCTTCACACGTTATCGGGCGTGGGGCAATCCATTCCTGACACCATGGGACAAGCGTTCGATCGCCTGGTATCAACGGAGCACATTTCCGCCGACTGGCATCAAGGCTGAAAAAAGCAGTCGGTTTCCACAACATCGCGGCACATAACTACAGCGGCATCGACTGGGCGATCGTGCATGCCATCGCGGCCAGGCATCTGGGTGATTTTGAGGCGTTTGCACGTACCATGGCTCTGCAAGCCGCAACTCCCAAAAGGGATTCTCCGTAGTCCGAGCTGCCGCCCCCGGCCGGCAGCCACGCCAGACCAGATTCCGTGACGGCCATCTCATACCCGACGACGGCGCCCATCGCCCTACGGATTCCCACCGGCCAGGCGACAGAATTTCCTCGCCGTTGGTACAAAACGTGCCTCCCCCGCTCAACTGACAGGGGAGTCCATCATGCGCCAACGTATTTCCGCCGGTTTTACCTTGATCGAGCTGATGATCGTGGTGGCGATCATCGCCATCCTCGCTGCCATCGCCATTCCGGCGTATCAGGATTATCTGATCCGTACGCAGGTGACGGAGGGGATGAGCCTTGCTTCGGGAGCAAAGGCCGCGGTTTGGGACTTCGTGTCCAATACTGGCCGGTTCCCAGCAAACAATCATTCGGCTGGCCTAGCATCCACTGAATCCATCAGTGGCAGCTATGTATCCAGCGTCGACGTAAGCGGCGGCAAGATCAAGGTTTTGTACCAAGGTCCCAAAGCAAACACGTACATCAATGGTATCGATAAATATCTTGTGCTGTCTCCCATCACACAAGCCGGCAGCATCATCTGGACCTGTACACCCAGCACATTGGACGGGAAGTACCTGCCAACCTCCTGCCGTAAGTAAGGCTTGAACGAAATACTGCACGTACAAAGTGACAAATAGCGTCACAACCCGCCCGTTTCCGACATGTGCCGCCTCCTCTCATCGCTGGATTCCAACGTCGCGAACGGCTCATCCAGCCTCACCTTGTGCGCTTTCGTGATCATGGGCACAATCAGGGAGCGTACAAGTGTGAGGAAATACACCAGCGGCAGATATGGCACACAATCTGCTTGATTCTGCCGCGAGCTTCCTGGTCGTCCTGACCGCGAGTAAGGGGAGTCCCATCCCGCCTAGGGGGATACGGGACTGGAGCTCAGGGGGCATCACCGGTTAGCTAACCAGAACACAAGGGAACCACCATGAAGAAGATGCAGAAAGGCTTCACCCTGATCGAATTGATGATCGTGGTCGCGATCATCGCGATCCTCGCTGCCATCGCGATTCCGGCATATCAGGACTATCTGATTCGCACCCAAGTCTCTGAGGGTACGGTGCTGGCCGATGGCGCCAAAACTGCTGTTGCGGAGTTCTATAGCAATACGGGACGGTACCCAACTGCTAATGAATCTGCCGGCCTCGCTACTGCAGCCAGCATTAAGGGCCAGTATGTCAGTTCCATCACGGTCGCAAGCGGTCTGATTACTGCCGCATACCAAGGTCCCAAAGCGAATGCCGCCCTAAATGGTAAGACACTGCTGCTGTCGCCATCGACCAATGCGGGAAGTATCTCATGGCGTTGTAAGACTCCTGATACAAATGGTGTAGACGCCAAGTACCTGCCGACGACCTGCCGTTAATAAATATTCAAGATCAGAAAGAAAGGCCGCCTCGTGCGGCCTTTCTTTTTCCCGGAATAGCTCTCAATGCGTGATCGCCTCACCATAGCCCCACCGCTAGCTTTGCTTTCACTCATGATGGCGATTCTTGTTGCTTATTGGCCCGGGCTACACGGCGGTTTCCTTTTTGACGATTTTGCCAATCTCCCCGCTCTGGCCGCACCCGGTCCCATCGACAACTGGCCCGCCTTCTGGCGCTACGTCACCTCAGGTACCGCCGACCCCACCGGTCGCCCGCTGACTTTGCTCACCTTTCTGCTCGACGCGCGGAATTGGCCGGCCGATCCGCTGCCGTTCAAACGCACCAGCCTGATACTGCACATAATTAACGGCCTGCTGCTGTACACGCTACTGAACAGGCTGGGCCGTCTTCTGGGGTTGAACGCCTCTCGCTATCAGGCCGCCGCATTGCTCGGTGCTGCTCTATGGCTGCTGCACCCCCTACTGGTTTCCACCACGCTGTACATCGTGCAACGCGAAGCCATGTTGCCTGCCACCTGTGTGCTCGCCGGCCTGCTGACTTGGCTCCATGGGCGTGAACGCTTGGTCGCGGGACATCTGCGCTCCGGGCTGACCTGGAGCGTACTCGGGCTGGGTGGATTCACCGCGTTGGGCGTGCTGTCCAAAGCCAACGGCATATTGCTGCCATGTTACGCACTGGTGATCGAGGCGGTCCTGCTGGGTTCACAACGCCCCGTTCTTCCCGCGCGGGAAAAGCGCGCACATCGCCTCGTGATGTGGCTCTTCGCCATCATTCCCACAACGGGGATTTGCTTGTACCTGGTGCGTGTTGGTGCCACCGGGATGCTCCACGGCGGCAATGCAGGCATCCGCTCGTGGACCTACGCGCAACGTCTACTGACCGAGCCGCGCGTGGTGATGGATTACCTGTCACTGCTATGGTTGCCCCGCCCGTTCTCCAGCGGCTTGTTCAATGACCAATACGCCGCATCGATTTCACTGATCCATCCGCTATCAACCCTATGGGCGCTCTTGGCGGTGGTCGTACTCATCTCGGGGGCGTGGTGGTTCCGACGGCGTTATACGGCATGGTCTCTCGCCGTACTGTTCTTTTTCGCCGGCCACCTGCTTGAGTCCACTTCCATCCCGCTGGAGCTGTACTTCGAACACCGTAATTACGTACCGGCATTGCTGATGTTCTGGCCCCTAGGCTTATGGCTTGCGGACACGCGCAAGCTGAAACTACCCAAGCAGATGTTGATGATTGCACTGCCACTGGGCCTGGCGCTGATGACGCATGCGCGAGCCACCGTGTGGGGGAATGTGCGAACCCAGGCCCTGGTCTGGGCACAGATCAATCCGGATTCACCGCGTGCACAGGCCAACGCGGCGCAAATCCTGATGCAATCGGGGCAACCAAAAGAGGCGGCTCAACGATTGCAGGCCCTTCTGGCAACCAAGCCCGATGAAAGCCAGCTGGCTTTCAACCTGATCGGTGCGCACTGCCTCACCGGCGGCATCACACAAGCGGACATCGATGCCGCACGCGTGGCGATGCAAGGCAGCGCGAATACCGGATCGCTGTTCGCCCACTGGTTTGAACGCACCCTGCCAGTCGCGATGGCGGGTAGTTGCCCTGGGCTGACTCCCGACGTACTTCTCGATCTCATAAATGCGGGTTTGCAGAATCCCAGACTGGCTGGCGCAGGGCGCCAACAAGATCTGATCTACCTGCGCGGCACAGTTGCACTGGCACGCCACCAGGCCGATGCGGCGTTGCTGGATTTCAAACGGGCGCTGGATCTCCAGGTACGCCCTGCGCTTGCTCTGAAGGGCGCTGCAGCGCTTGGTTCAGCCGGCTACCCTCAGCAAGGTCTGCAGTTGCTCGACCACTATGAACAGGTCAAAGGGCAAACCATCCCCGCACGCTTTGGTATGCCGATGCTGCACGAATGGGTTCTTTCATATCAGCACTACTGGCCAAACGAGCTGGCTCATCTGCGTCATCAGTTGAACCTCGACGCACGTGCTGCAAACGTCAATACTGGGCCTTCGAATCCTGATCGGGGTGCCACTCGATAATGCGCGCATCTACCCGCCGCTTGCTGCCCAATCTGATTTTCGTGGTGGCGATACTCGCCACGATAGCCGTCTACTGGTCCGGCCTCAGCGGTGGATTCCTGTTCGACGACTACCCCAACATTGTCGAGAACCGTGGCGTACAACCGCCCGATGCCAGCTTGCCTTCGCTGGTTCGCGCCGCGCTTTCCTCTCCGTCCAGTGAGTTCAAACGTCCCTTGGCGTCGCTCAGTTTTGCCGCCAATTACCTAGCGACCGGCCTCGACCCGTACTGGATGAAGTTGACCAACCTGGTCATCCATCTGTTGAACGGTTTGCTGGTGTTTTTGCTGACGCGGGCGTTGATGGTGGCGGCAAACAAGAGCATCGCGGCTGAGGCCGCTCCTACAGAAGCCGCTTCTACAGGATCGGGTAATCGCGCGGGCGTCACGGCAGCGTTCATTGCGGGAGCCTGGATGTTGCTGCCGATCAACCTCACGGCAGTGGTTTATGTCGTGCAGCGCATGGAGAGCATGGCGAACCTGTTCGTGCTGCTAGGCCTGATCGGTTATATGGCCGGGCGTCAGCGTATGCTGGCAGCCCGTACCGGCAAGGGAGCCAGCACGGGCCTGTTGCTGTGCATTTCCAGCCTCATCCTCGGCACCGTACTCGGGTTGCTCGCCAAGGAAACGGCAGTGATGCTGCCGCTATACGCCTTTTTGGTCGAATGGATCGTGCTGAAATTCAGGGCGCCACCTGCAATGGCTGCCACATCAGAGGCAGGCGGGACGCACCTCACCCGTCGCAACAAGCCCGACTACCGCGTCATCGGCTTGTTCGTCGTGGTATTGCTGCTGCCTTTGATCATCGGACTGGCCTGGCTGTTGCCGGGACTGTTCCACCCGAGCCAGTGGTCCACCCGCGATTTCACCATGAGCACGCGCCTGCTCAGCGAAGCACGCATCGTCGCCGACTACGTCGTGTGGACCCTGTTCCCGACGCCGGGTGCGCTCTCGTTCTATCACGACGATTTCTCCGTCTCCACCGGTGTGCTGGCGCCGTGGACCACGCTGGCCGGCATGCTGTTTCTCGCCAGCATGGCAGCCCTGATGTTCTGGATGCGCAAGCGCCGGCCGCTGACGGCGTTGGGCATCGCACTGTTCCTCGGCTGTCACCTTCTCACCGGCACCGTCCTGCCGCTGGAACTGATCTACGAACACCGCAACTACTTCGCCAGTTTCGGCTTGATGCTCGCCATCATTCCCTACCTCGCCGCCCCGCCCCGCCCCTCTGTAGGAGCGACTTCAGTCGCGACCGCACATGACGAACATCCCGGCCAATCCCAACCTTTCGCCCTTCCCCGCTACACCCTGCTCGCCGGGCTGCTGTTGAGCTGGGCCGCCCTCACTGCCCTCACCGCCCACGCCTGGGGCAACCCGCTACGGCTCGCCAAAGACCTCGCCACCCGCGCCCCGCAGTCGTCCCGCGCGCAATACGAGTTGGGCCGCATCTACATCATCTATTCCCACTACCAACCCGACTCGCCGTTCACCCGGCTGGCGTATGCGCCGTTGGAGAAATCCGCCGCACTGCCCAACTCCTCCATCCTTCCGGAGCAGGCACTGATCTTCATGAACGCGCGGATGCACCTGCCACTGAAGGACGCGTGGTGGGACAGCATGATCACCAAGCTGAAAGCGACCCAGCCAGGGGTACAAGACGAAAGCTCGCTAGGCGCGCTGACGCAGTGCGCCCGAGAGAAAAATTGCGACCTGCCCCCTGATAGGATGATGGAGGCGTTCATCGCGGCACTCTCCCACCCCGGCCCCAGGCCCCGCCTTCTCGCCACCTACGGTGACTACGCGTGGAACGTGTTGCAAGACCACGACCTGGGTGAGCGCATGACCGAAGAAGCCGTCAGGGCGAAACCCGACGAACCAGCCTATCGGATTACGCTGGTGCGCATGCTGGCGGCCGAGGGGCGGAAGGTTGAGGCGCGGAACGCACTCCATAACCTTGAAAGCCTGAACGTTGGTGGGCGTTTGAACGACAGCCTGGAGGAACTCCGGGTACTGACAAACCCACGATAAGCAGATCAGTTCCGCAATGCTTGTGAGCTTTCGATAGAGCAGAAATGACCGCAGATCTGAAGAAAATCTGGACGATATTCACGCCACTCGAGCGACGCAAATCGATGTGGATGTTGCTGCTGGTGATACTGATGGCCATGGCGGAAACGCTGAGCGTCCTTTCCATTATGCCGTTCCTATCGGTGCTGGCTCGACCCGCCATCATTCACGACAACACGCTTCTTAATGCCGCGTTCGAGCAGTTCAATTTTCAGGGCACGCGTGACTTCATCTTGGCGCTTGGATTAGCCTCCATCGTCCTCGTATTGGCTTCCTCGGCCTTCAAAACGGTGACCCAGCACATACTTAACCGCTTCGTTCACCTTTTGCGCCACGCCATCAGCTCACGTTTGCTGTCCCGCTACCTGAATCAGCCCTACGAATTCTTCCTGGAACGCAACCCGTCGGGCCTAGGCAAGAACGTGTTGTCGGAAGTTGACCAGTTGCTCTTCAATCTGGTCCAGCCGCTGTCACAACTACTGGCACAGGGCTGCGTCGTACTGGCCATGACATTACTCATATTCGTTTATGACCCACTGACTGCCGCCTGCATCATTGCTGTGCTTGGGCTACTGTACGGGGTAATTTACGGATCGGTGAGAAAGCGGCTTGGCATCATTGGCCACGAACGTGAAGTCGCCAACCGACAGCGGTACCAAGCGTGCAATGAAGCTCTTGGCGGAATCAAGGACGTCAAAATTACGCACTCTGCCGGCGCTTATCAGCAACACTTCGACAAAGCTTCCAGATTGCTGTCTCGACACTTGGCGACCAGTGACACCCTGAGTCAATCACCGCTCTACTTGGTGGAAGCCATCGGCTACACCATGCTGATTGTCATCGCCATGGTATTGCTCTTACGCTCCAACGACCTAGCACATGTCCTGCCAGCGCTCGGCTTGTACGGCTTCGCCGCCTACCGCATGTTACCTGCCGCACAGGTTATGTATCGTGGATTCGCCAAGCTCAAATTCTCGTCTGCAGCGTTGCAAGCAATCCACCACGATCTGATTCTGCCCAACCCCCCCCCTCCTCAAGCGAACAGCCCACTTGCGCCGCACAAAGAAATACGATTACAGGCCATCCGCTATGCGTATCCATCAGCACCTGACAAACCTGTGCTCGATGGATTCGATCTCACTATTCCTGCGCATACCAGCGTCGGTATCGTCGGCAAGAGCGGCGCCGGCAAGAGCACTCTGATGGATTTATTGTTGGGCCTACTCCAACCCGAAGCCGGCACACTAAGCGTGGATGACATCCCGATCACGGCAGACAACGTCTGCGCGTGGCAACGTGCCATTGGTTATGTGCCACAAAATATCTACCTGGCCGATTCCAGCATCACCGAAAATATTGCTTTTGGCATCACCAGCAAAGACATTGATATGAAATCGGTCGAACGCGCAGCGCGCGCAGCTCAGATCCACGACTTTATCGTCAATGAATTACCAGACGGCTACGGTACAAAAATTGGTGATCGCGGCATCCGCTTATCCGGAGGGCAACGACAAAGGGTTGGCGTCGCCCGGGCACTGTATCGCGACCCGGCGGTACTATTCATGGACGAAGCTACCAGCGCACTAGATGCACAGACGGAAAAAGCACTAAACGAAGCCATCCAAAACCTCTCTGAAAACAAGACGGTCATTGTTATTGCACATAAAAGAGCCTCACTTCAATTCTGCAAAAAGATAGTTTCCATAGAAAAAAATAATCAAAGCGCCATCGATACAAAATCGAAGTCACATACATAAACATCACAACTGAACTATCGTTACCTCCTTCTACGCATGGTTAATAGACCGTCTCCAATGCAACGAATTATCAATAAATTCACAACATTAGTTGTCAGACTATGTGCTCACGACCCATTTCTTTCGCAACTCTATTACTTCATCGCCAACCGCGCCTACCGCCGCGACCAGCAGGCCTTCCTGGCTGGCCGGGCCGCCTATACCCGCTCCTTAAACGCAGCTAACGATACCCTAGCACTTCTACGTCGAAACATTCACCGAATTGAAAAGGGAATGGTAATGCGCCCCCTGCGCCAACCGTTCGCCCTGGATTACATTGACGAAACTGTAACTTCGTATAAAACGGCAATCGATGGGACGGTAAACCGCCTCGAAATATCTTGGGCGACTGACGTACTCGATGAATACTTCCGCTTGCATGCTCGCATCGATGCCGTAGCTGATGCTAAACAAGTTTATGCCAGCGCAAGAGATGCGCGCGTCGCGTCTGGTAAATTGATACCATACCGAAATACGACCATCCCGTTACCCGACTTAGATGTCCAAACACTGTGGAACTTGGCGAAGAAGCGTCGCTCCGTACGGTGGTTCTTGCAGCAACCAGTACCACGTGAGTTGATCGACAAAGCAATTGAGATCGGTGCACAGGCTCCTAGCGCCTGCAATCGTCAGGCGTTCGTCTTCCGTGTCTTTGATGACCCAGTACTAATTGGCAAGATCGCTTCCATTCCATACGGCACCGCAGGGTTTTCCCATAACGTACCGGTAATTGTGGTAGTCGTCGGACAGCAGAGGCATTTTTTTAGCGAACGTGATCGACACCTAATTTATATCGACGCCGCTCTTGCAACAATGGG
>JBIQMK010000019.1:0-13380 GCA_044463365.1 Rhodanobacter sp.
GTATCGACCGAGATGCCGACGTCGGCGCGGCGCAGCGCCGCGGCGTCGTTGATGCCGTCGCCGAGGAAACCGACCGTGTGGCCGCGCCGTTGCAGCGACTCGACGACGCGCGACTTCTGCAGCGGCGACATCTTGGCGAACACGGTGACGCGCGCCACCTGCGCATCCAGCGCCGGGTCATCGAGCGCCTCGATCTCGCTGCCCTGCATCGCGTGGCGGACATCCAGCCCCACCTCGCGACAGATCTTGCGCGTCACCGCCTCGTTGTCGCCGGTGATCACCTTCACCGCGACGCCGTGCTGGTGCAGCGCGCGGATCGCGGTGGCGGCCGAATCCTTCGGCGGATCGAGAAACGCCAGGCAACCGACGGCGATCAGGCCCCGTTCGTCGGCCGCGCTGTAGGGCTGTCCGCGCGCGCTCTGGCGCTGCATGGCCACCACCAGCACGCGCAAGCCGTCCTCGTTGAGGCGTCGGGTCATGGCCTTGATGGCGCGGCGACGGGCGTCGGTCATCGGCTCGATCGCGTCGCCGGTCCGGGCGAAATCGCAGATCGCCAGCATCTCCTCGACCGCGCCCTTGCAGATCAGCAGGTGGTCGCCGTCGCCTTCGGCCACCACCACCGACATGCGCCGGCGCTGGAAGTCGAACGGGATTTCGTCGATCACCCGAAAGCGCGCCGCCGCCGTTTCCAGCTCGCGGTGTTCCAGCACCGCCTTGTCCATCAGGTTGCGCAGGCCGGTCTGGAAGCGGCTGTTGAGATAGCCGTACTCCAACGCCTCGCCGGAGGCCTCGCCGTCCAGGTCGAGGTGGCGTTCCAGCACGATGCGGTCGAGCGTGAGCGTGCCGGTCTTGTCCGTGCACAACACGTCCATCGCGCCGAAATTCTGGATCGCGTTGAGCTGCTTCACTACCACCTTGCGCCGCGACATCGCCATCGCGCCGCGGGCCAGGTTGGCGGTGACGATCAGCGGCAGCATTTCCGGGGTCAGCCCCACCGCGATCGACAGCGCGAACAAGAACGCCTCGGTCCAGTCGTGCTTGTCCAGCCCGTTGATCAGAAAAACCACCGGCACCATCACCGCCATGAAGCGGATCAACAGCCAGCTGACTCCGCTCACACCGCGGTCGAAACTGGTCTGCACGCGCTGGCCGGTCATGCTGTGCGACAGCGACCCCAGATACGTGCGCGCACCGGTGGCAAGCACCACCGCCACTGCGGTGCCGCTGACCACGTTGGTGCCCATGTAGCAGATCGTGGGCAGCTCCAGCGGATCGCCGTCCGCCTGCTCGTCGACCACGGCGACGGGCGCGGATTTCTCCACCGGCAGCGATTCGCCGGTGAGGATCGCCTGGCTGATGAACAGATCCTTGGCGCCCAGCAGACGCACGTCCGCGGGCACCATGTCGCCCGCGCCCAGGTGCACGATGTCGCCAGCCACCAGCTCGGCCACCGGCACCTCGATCATCTCGCTGTGGCCATCGGACGCGCGCCGGGTCACGCTGGCGGTGTTGCGCACCATCGCCTTCAGGCTGTCCGCCGCGCGCGACGAACGGTATTCCTGGCTGAAGCTGAGCGCCACACTGATCACCACCATCACCGCGATGATCGCCGGCCCGGTCAGGTCCGTGCGATCGGTGAACAGCTGCACCCCGGCCAGCACCAGCAGCACCACGATGAAGGGGTTCCTGAACGCACGCAGCAGCTGCCGCGACCAGTGCGGCGGCTTCTCGTGCGCCACCTCGTTGGGCCCGTCACGGTGCAGCCGCGCCCTGATCCGCGCCTCGTCGAGGCCGCCGTGCGTGGTATCCAAGGCCTGCAGTAACGCATCGACGGGACGGAATGCCTCCGCCGCGGCACCCGGCCTCGTCGCTCTTTTTTCCGGTCGCTGGATCGTGAAGTTGTTCATCGGTTGCTGCTTTGGATGCGGTCAGGTCGCAGTAACCACGCGTCGTCGCGAATGGACGTATGGACGTCCATTCGGTGAGAACACGGAAAAAGCCGTGATATCGCGCGGCGGTCAATGCCCGTCTGCCGGGCGGTCGCCCGTCAGTGGCCGAGTGGCGCGAAAGATGGGCCAGTCGCAGGTGGCGTCACCGGCTCGGCGGCATGCGCGCCATCGGCCGACGGGGCGGCCAGCGGCGGCGGCACGGTCACCACAAAGCCGCGCTCGCGCCGGTCGGCGCCAACCGTCGGCCAGAGCCGGCCCGCGAGGCGCCGGCGGCAGAATTCACGTATGAGCTTCATGGGCCCATCTCCTCGTAACAACGCCAGCGGCGTCGTCAGGGGGAGGGCCGGACTTCCCTAGCGGAAAGCGCCAACCGACCGCAGGCGATCGCTGCAGGCGTTCAATGTGACATGCGACGCCGGCATCCGATGCAAGCGGATGTCGACGGTGCGACTAGGGTAGACGTCCATAGGCCTTGATCAGTCAGGACTGGATGCCGCCGGCGCGGGCGCGCCGCAGGGCGCGCGCATTGTTGTGCCGCGGTGTGCGGGTGTCAATCCGTTTCGCGGAGACAGGCAACGGTTGTCACGGACCCGTTTGGTAAGATGCCGCGCTGCCGGTTCGACCCGTGCGTGTCCCGCCGCCATGTCTCATCTGGAATCCCATGACACTACCTGCCCCACCCATGCCGCATGCCGCGCCGTTGCTGGAAGCCCGCGCCGCCCTGCTCCAGGGCGACCCGGGCAAAGCCAGGGAACTTGCATTGCAGGCGCTGCAAACGGGCGCCGATCAGCCGGAAGGGCGATACGTCGCGGGCATGGCCGCGTTGGCGCTGCGGCGACTGCCCGAGGCGCTGGATCATCTGCACCGCGCGGCCAGCGCCATGCCCCGGCACGCCGCTTACGCCGTGCACTTCGCGCGGGCGTTGGCCGCGGCTCATCGCACCGGTGATGCGCTGCAGGTCGCCAACGTCGCCTTCGGCCTGGCCCCCGATGATCCCCTCCTGCTGCACAGTCTGGGCACCACGTACACCCAATGCCAGGCGCCGGAGCGCGCCGCCGCGGCGTTTCGCCAGGCAGCCAGGCTGGCACCGGACAATCCGGCCTGCCGCTTCAGCTTCGCCACGTCGCTGATCTTCTCCGGCGACATTGCTCAGGCCGAAGCCGAGCTGGAGGCCTGCCTGGCGCTGGCGCCCGGGCATTGGCGCGCACACGCCACGCTTTCGCGCATCCGCCGCCAAACCCCGGCGCACAACCACATCGACAGGCTGCTCGCGCTGGCCACGGAGGTGGACGGCGAGCCGGTGGCCTCGATGCACACCCACGTGGCGCTCAGCAAGGAATACGAGGATCTGGGCGATTTCGCGAAAGCCTTCGAACATCTCGTCACCGGCAAATCCGCGGTCAAGGCGGTCACCGGCTACACCATCGATCGCGACCAGGCCATCGTGGACGCCATGATCCACGCCTTTCCCGAACCGCAACCGCCACCGGCGGGCCATCCGTCGGACGAGCCCATCTTCGTGATGGGCCTGCCGCGTACAGGCACCACCCTGGTCGAACGCATCCTTTCCAGCCACCCGGAGGTCTATGCCGCCGGTGAACTGGAGAACTTCGGGGTCGCGCTCGAACGCCTCTCCGGCGCCAACTCGCCGGTGATGCTGAGCCCGGACGTCATCCGTCACGCCGCCCGCATTTCGTGGGAAACGCTGGGCGAGGTCTACATCGCCAGCACCCGTCCGGCGACCGCCCTGAAACCGCGCTTCATCGACAAGCTGCCGCACAATTTTCTCTACGCCGGCTTCATTGCCAATGCCTTGCCGAATGCCCGCATCATCTGCCTGCGGCGCCATCCGCTGGACAGCTGCCTCAGCAACTTCCGCGAGCCGTTCTCGGAGGCGTCGCCGCTGCATGGCTACTCGTTCGACCTGCTCGATACCGGCCGCTACTACGTCCTGTTCGACCGCCTGATGGCGCACTGGGAACGGGTTCTGCCCGGTCGCATCCTGGAAGTGGATTACGAAACCCTGGTGACCACGCAGGAAGCCAGCACGCGCCGGTTGCTGGAGCATTGCGGCCTGCCGTGGAGCGACGCCTGCCTGCACTTCGAACGCAACCAGGCGCCGTCGACCACGGCCAGCTCGGTGCAGGTGCGCGCACCCATGCACCGCGACGCCGTCCGGCGCTGGACGAAGTACGAGGAGCAGCTGACGGAACTGCGCCGCCTGCTGACCGATGCAGGAATCGACTGCGACCGCTAGCCGCGGTGAGCCCGGCGGTCGATCAGACCGTCTGCTGCAGCATCTGCCCTTGCTGCAGCAAGGGCTCCACCAGCCAGTGATCGGCCAGCAGGAACGCGAACAGCGCCATCAGGTAGACGATGGAATAGCTGAACACCTTCATCGCGAACCGCTCGTCGGGCGGGTTCAGCAGGCGTACCGCGTAATACAGGAAAGCCGCGCCGAGCACGGCCGCGCCGCCCAGATAGATCAGCCCGCTCATGCCGGTCAACGCCGGCAGCAGCGTCACCAGCACCAGCAACACGGTGTAGAACAGGATGTGCCAGCGCGTGTAGACCACGCCGTGCGTCACCGGCAACATCGGCACCTGCGCGCGCGAGTAGTCGTCGCGGCGGAAGATCGCCAGCGCCCAGAAATGGGGCGGCGTCCACACGAAGATGATCAGGCACAGCTGCAACGCGTACGGATGCAGCGAGCCGGTGACGGCGGTCCAGCCGAGCACCGGCGGGATCGCGCCGGCCAGGCCGCCGATCACGATGTTCTGCGGCGTGGCGCGCTTGAGAAACGCGGTGTAGATCACCGCATAGCCGATCAGCCCCGCGAAGGTCAGCACCGCCGTCAGCGTGTTGACCAGCAGCACCAGCACCACCATCGAGGCGATGCCCAACACCATCGCGAACACGAACACCTGGCGCGGGTTGAGGTTGCCCGTGGCCAACGGCCGGTGCGCCGTGCGCACCATCACCTTGTCGATGCGCTGGTCAATCAGCTGGTTGAACGCCGCCGCCGACGAGGACGCCAGCCAGATGCCCAGCGTGCCGAACACCAGCGCTCGCCACGACGGCACGCCAGGCACGGCCAGGAACATGCCGATCACGGCACAGAACACCAGCAGCGCCACGATGCGCGGTTTGGTCAGTTGCAGGTATTGGGAGAGGGACAGCTTCACGGGCAACTCGGCAACGGGCGACTGCCTAGTGTAATGCCTCGCGAAGCCACCGGCATGGCGCGCGGCGGCTCAACTTCCGCGCGCCGGCACGTCCTCAGCGGCCGCCACCCGCGGCTGGGAGCGCGCGAGCGTGGCGAGCAGGGCAAACAGCAACAGCGCCGCCATGCCGTTGTGCGCGGTCGCCACCGGCAGCGGCAGGCCGAAGTGCACGTTGCTGATGCCCAGCAGGACCTGGCAAACCAGAGCCAGCGCGATGGCGATGCCGAACCCGCGCAGCCCACGTCTGGAAGCCTTGAACGAAAGCCACGCCAGATAGCAGAACACCACCAGCGCACCCAGCCGGTGCGCGATCTGGATCGCGCTGCGCGCCGGCAGATCCAGTACGCCGCCTTCGTAGTTGACGCCGATGCCGCGCCACAGGACGAAGCCCTGACTGAAATCCGTCGCCGGCATCCACTGGCCCAGGCATTTGGGGAACGAGCCCGGACCGTAGCCGCAAGCCAGCGCCGCATAGTTCGCCGAGGTCCAGCCGCCCAGCGCGATCTGGCAGGCCAGCAACACCACGCCGATCACCACCAGCTTGCGCAGGCTGGCCAGGCCGTCATCCGCCGCACCCACGCCGGCAAAGCGCAGCGCGGCCCAGGCCAGCAGGCCGAACGTGGTCATGCCGCCGAGCAGATGGCTGGTGACCACCACCGGCTTCAGCAGCAGCGTCACCGTCCACATCCCAAGCATGGCCTGGAAGATGATCACCGCCAGCGCCAGCACGCTGATCTTCCATGCACCCGGGCGCTGCAGACCAAGCGATGCGAACAGCGGCAGCGCGATGGCGCAGGCCGCCAGCGCCGACGACCACAGGTGTTCGCCGTGCATGTACATGCCCACCCCGACGGCCGCGAACACGGCGCCGGCAACCACGGCCGCCAGCGCGCGGCGACGTCGCCAGCTGGCCAGCAGGGCCAGCGCCAGCACCATCACGCCAAGCGTGCCGGCAAGAAAGCGGTGGACTTGTTCGCGCCAGGCTTTGTGCGCCTCGTAGGGACGATCCGGAAAACTGGCGTCGGCATGCGCCACGGCCTGGGCGTGCTGCGGCCAGGTGACCTGGCCATAACAGGTCGGCCAATCCGGGCACGACAGGCCGGCGTTGGACAGCCGCACGAAGGCGCCGAACATCACCAGCCCGAACGCGAACAGCGCCGCAAACGCGGCCAGCCAGCGCAACCATCGCTTCATTCGCAACGACATCACTTGATCACCTTCTGCAGATCACGCGCCAGGCCGGGGCCATCGAAGCCGGCCGGGTAATACGACAACGCGGTGCCGTTGGATTCCACCAGCACCACGCTGAGGCTGTCCGGTGCGGAGGGGCGGAACGTCGCCAGCTTGCCGTCCACGTCGTTGCCCACCAGCCAGAACGGCTGCATTGCCGCGCGGCGCTGCGGGTCGGCCGGCGGCGTTCCGAGATAGAGCAGGCGCAGACGCGACTGGTTGCGGTTGAGCATCAGCCGCGCCTTGGCCAGACCGGTGAGCAGGTCGAAACACTGCGTCGCGCAATCGGGGCCGGGCAGCGCGACCAGGGTCAACCGCGGCTTGCTGTCGCGCCACGCGTACGAGCGGCCATCGGCCAGCTGCACGTCGAGCTTCTCCGCCACGAAATTTCGCTGCGGCACGATGGGCTCGCCATTGCCCTTGGTGCCGGGCTGCCAGCCCGCCAGCGTCAGCAGGCCGGCCGCCAGCATGGGTGCGGCAAACACCAGCGCGATCAGCACCAGGTACAGGCGGCTTCGCTTGCGCGAGAGGGGCGACGGGGAGCGGGATTCATTCATGGTCGGGCATCTTCAAGGGGACTTGCGGCGCTTGTTGCGATTCAACACCAGCAGGATCGCCACCGCCGCCAGTGCAAACGAAAACCACTGGAATGCATAGGCGCGATGGCGCGCGGGCGTCATCGAAAGTTCAAGCGAATGCTGGCGGATGTAGCCGGAAGCGGGGTCTGCATCCAGCGCCAGCACGCGCGGAAACAGCGGGCGGCCCAGGTCGGCGGCGAGCTCGGCCGGGTCGAGAAAAATGCTTTCCTTCGGCCAGCGTGTCTGCCGCGCCAGCGCGTTGCCGCCCATCTCGAAACCGACCGGCGGCGGTGGTACGTACAAGCCCTGCAGCGTGGTTTCCGCCTTCGGCAGTGGCGGCAGCACCGGCGTGACGCCGCGGGCTTCGACGTGCAGGAAACCCGCGTCGACCAACAGCAGGCTGGTTTCCCCGTCGACCGCAAACGGCACGAACACCTCGACCCCGCCGCGATGATCGTGATGCGGGTTGTCCAGCAGGTAGATGCGATCCAGAAGATAACGGCCGCGAACATGCACCCGCGGAAACATGTCCGCCGGGGGCCGCATGGCGACGCCGGCAAAGTCCTGCGGCGCGGCCGAAACCGATGCGGCATAGCGCCGCAGAAGGGCTTCCTTGTAGTCGGCCCGATGCAACTGCCAGAGGCCCAGATACACGAACAGCGCCGTTCCGGCGGCGGTCAGCAGCAGCGCCCACCAGGGCGGACGGCGCAGCCGCATCATGCGGGGCGCCTGCCGGCGGCGGTTATACTGGCGATGTCGACTTCCTTCGGATCAATCACGTGGAAACCATCTACAAATATGCGCTGGTGGTGATGCTGCTGGTGGTGATTTTCAGCCTCGGCCAGGCGCTGTACTTCATGATGACCGACAAGGACGACGACAAGCGCACGGTGTGGGCGCTGACCCGGCGCATCGGCCTGTCGATCCTGCTGATCGGCATGGTCGCGTTCGGCATCTGGATGGGATGGCTGCAACCGCACGACGTCGGCGGCTGATTGTACTGCCCCTACGGCGCCCGCGCGCCGCGCGCGACATTACGCGCAAGCCTTCGTGCCATGGCCGCCGGACCGGCGCATCCGCATCCTGCAAACTCGCCGGATCACCGACCAAAAAAAACCCGCCGGATGGCGGGTTTTTTTCGTGATGCGGCACTGTCGCTCAGAGGATGTAGACGAACAGGAACAGGCACAGCCAGACCACGTCGACGAAGTGCCAATACCACGCCACTGCCTCGAAACCAAAATGGTGATCCTTGTTGAAATGACCCTTCAGCACGCGGAACCAGATCACCAGCAGCATGATCGTGCCCAGCGTCACGTGCAGGCCGTGGAAGCCGGTCAGCATGAAGAAGGTGGCACCGTAGACGCCGCTGCGCAGGGTGAGGTTCAGTTCGTTGTAGGCCTCCATGTACTCGTGGGCCTGGAAATACAGGAACGTGGCGCCGAGCAGGACGGTGAGGCCGAGGAACAGCAGGATCTTGCCGCGCTGTCCCGCGCGCAGCGCGTGGTGGGCGATCGTCACGGTGACACTGGAGGTGAGCAGCAGCAGGGTGTTGAGCAGCGGCAGGCCCCACGCCGGCACGGTGCGGAAGGCACCGCCGGCCTGCTCCGGGCCACCACCGCCGTTGGCACCCCAGGACGCGACGTAGTCGCTCCACAGGAACTGGTGGGTCAGTACGCCGTGGCCATGGCCGCCGAGCCACGGCAGCGAGTACATGCGCACGTAGAACAAGGCGCCGAAAAAGGCCCCGAAGAACATCACTTCGGAAAAGATGAACCACATCATGCCCATGCGGAACGAGGTGTCCACCTGGGCGTTGTAGCTGCCGGACAGCGATTCGTTGATCACCGAACGGAACCAGCCGAAGAACATGCCGATGATGCCGATCACGCCGATGGTCAGCACGCCCTTGCCGAAGCCGGCCTCACCGGGGCCGGCGTTCAACCAGTGCGCCGCACCGAACACGGTGATGAACATGACTACCGCGGCCACTATCGGCCAGTAGCTCTTGGTCGGAACGAAATACGCGTCGTGCTGCTGACCCATGGTGAGACCCCGTGGATTTCTCTTGATGACTTTTGCCCCGTCGTGCCGCCCGGGGAACTGCATGCCGGTCACGAACCGACCGGTTGAAAGGAAAACATGTACAACCGCAACCGCTACTTCATCAACAGGATCTGCGCGAACGACAGCGCGAAAAACACCAGCACGATGACGACAAGTATCTTCACGGTGCGCTTTACACCCTTGCGGCTAGCCTCGGCGTCCTGTTGATGATCGGTCATGTTCGTCGGCCCTCCGCACCCTTGCAGCCGTGAGGCGCAAGAGTGCGGCAGGCATCAGTCGTTCACGTGGCCGTGCGCCAGCTCGTCGTCATGGATCACCGGCGGCAACTCGAAGGTGTGGTACGGCGCCGGCGACGGCACGGTCCACTCCAGCCCCTTGGCGCCTTCCCACACACGGTCGGTGGCTTTCTTCTTCGAGAAGAACGCGCAATGGATCAGCACGCCGATGAAGATCAGCTGCGACGCGCCGAACAGGAAGCCGCCGATCGAGCTGATCATGTTGAAGTTGGCGAACGCCACGTTGTAGTCGGGGATGCGCCGCGGCATGCCGGCCAGGCCAAGGAAGTGCTGCGGGAAGAACAGCACGTTCACGAACACCACGGAGCACCAGAAGTGCACCTTGCCCCAGAACTCGCTGTACATGTTGCCAGTCCACTTCGGCATCCAGTAGTACGCGGCGGCGATGATCGCGAACAGCGCGCCGGTCACCAACACGTAGTGGAAATGCGCCACGATGAAGTAGGTGTCGTGATACTGGAAGTCGGCCGGCACCAGCGCCATCATCAGGCCGGAGAAGCCGCCGATGGTGAACAGGATGATGAAGGCGATCGAGAACAGCATCGGCGTCTCGAACGTCATCGAGCCGCCCCACATGGTGGCGACCCAGTTGAACACCTTCACGCCGGTCGGCACCGAGATCAGCATGGTGGCGTACATGAAGAAGATTTCAGCGCCCAGCGGCAGGCCCACCGCGAACATGTGGTGCGCCCACACGATGAACGACAGGAAGGCGATGCAGGCGATCGCGAACACCATCGCCTTGTAGCCGAAGATGGGCTTGCGGGCGAAGGTCGGCACGATTTCCGAGATGATCCCGAACGCGGGCAGGATCATGATGTAGACCTCGGGGTGGCCGAAGAACCAGAAGATGTGCTGGTACAGCACCGGGTCGCCGCCGCCGCCCGGGTTGAAGAAGTTGGTGCCGAAGTACTTGTCGGTGAGCAGCATCGTCACCGCGCCGGCCAGCGCCGGCATCACGGCGATCAGCAGGAAGGCGGTGATCAGCCAGCTCCACACGAACACCGGCATCTTCATCAGGTCCATGCCGGGCGCGCGCATGTTGAGAATGGTGGCGATGATGTTGATCGCGCCCATGATCGAGCTGATGCCCATCAAGTGGATGGCGAACACCACGTAGGCCAGCGAATTGCTCTGCAGCGACAGCGGCGGATACATCGTCCAGCCGCCGGCCGGGCCACCGCCGGGCAGGAACAGGGTGGACAGCATCAGCAGGAACGCGAACGGCAGGATCCAGAACGACAGGTTGTTCATGCGCGGCAGCGCCATGTCCGGCGCGCCGACCATCAACGGGATCATCCAGTTACCCAGGCCCACGAAGGCGGGCATGATCGCGCCGAAGATCATCACCAGCGCGTGCATGGTGGTCAGCTCGTTGAAGAAGTACGGCTGCATCAGCTGCAGGCCGGGCTTGAACAGCTCGGCGCGGATCAGCATCGCGAAGCTGCCGCCGATGAAGAACATCGTCAGCGCGAAGATCAGATACAGCGTGCCGATGTCCTTGTGGTTGGTGGACATGCACCAGCGCTGGAAGAAACTTTTCGGCGCGCCGTGGTGATCGTCGTGCTGATCATGGGTGGCTGCGTAGGACATGGCCGTGCACCTCTAACCTGAAATATTGAATGCGACTGCGTGAAACTGCGGGGCGAAAAGAGCGTGGGCGATCAGCCCTGCCCGCCAGCGGATACCGGTGCGGGTGCGGCCGCCTGCGCGGTCTGCGGTGCCTGGGACGCGCCGGCAGCGGCTTCCTGCCCGGCCAGCCAGGTGGCGAAATCCGCCTTGGACTTGACCACCACCACGATCGGCATGAAGCCGTGATCCTGGCCGCAAAGCTCGGCACACTGGCCGCGGTAGGTGCCCGGCGTGGTGAAGTTGGCCCACGCCGAGTTGACGATGCCGGGGATCGCGTCGATCTTCCAGCCGGTCGCCGGCACCCACCACGAGTGGATCACGTCGCCACTGGTGATCACGAAACGGATCTTGGTGTCGGCCGGCACCACCAGCGGCTTGTCGACATTCAGCAGGTAGGTGTTTTCGTCGCCGACCTTGACCGCGTAGGGATCCATGCCCGAGTCCAGCTGGCGGGTATCGTCGCTCTGCTGGTCCAGCTTGGACATGAAGCCGACCTTGTTGACCGGCTTGCCCAGGTAATCCACGTAGTCGTAGCGCCATTTCCACTGGTAGCCGGTGACCTTGACCGTCATCTGCGAACCGGTGGTGTCGGCCCATGAGGTGACGCCGGCGGTGGCCAGCCAGGCCAGCGTGATCAGGATCAGCACCGGGATCGTGGTCCAGATGACCTCGACCATGGTGTTGTGCGACCACTTTTCCGCCACCGCGCCGCGCGATTTGCGGAAGCGGAACATGGCGATGAACATCGCGCCGAACACCAGCAGGCCGATGACCGTGCACACGGCCAGCGAGATGTTGTTCAAGTGGTACGGCACCGGAGACCAGGTGCTCGCGCCGCGAGTCAGGTTCAACTGCCAGGAGTGCGGATTGGCCTGGGCGGCGCCACCGAACAACGCGAGCGCGCCGATGGTCAGCGTGGTGAATGCCCGCCTGATGCCGTGATGCCGGATGCTGCCAGATGTCATGTCTTGCACCTTTGTTGTACCTACCTGCGCTGCTGGCCGTGAATGGCGGACAGCAACACCATGAGTTTCTTCGACAGCTCGGCACGCTCCTGTTCCGCCAGGAACGCACCAATTTCCAACGCGTTTCCATGCGATGTCAGCAGCAGCCGCTGGCGTCCGTCGCCCGGCTCCATCAACACGCGCACCCAGTAGGACTGGAATCGCATGCAGCGCCGGCCCGGCAGCGACTGCACCTCCAGCGACGCTTCGTCGATGGTGATGCGCTCGCCCCGATCGCCGGCACGCCAGGCCACGCTCAACGCGCAGGCCACGGCGACCGATTCGATCACGGCGAACAACGGGGCGAACACATTCCCCTGCCACGCACCAAGCCCCGCCGTCATCAGCGCCAGCGCCACCAGGATCATGATGAGCCGAACCAGACCCTTCCGGCTCAGCATGCGATTGGGACGAAGCCACATCGTCACGCACGGCAGCCCGGCGGCGTTTGGTCGAAGCACGATCATGAACATCCGGCGCGCCTGGAACGACGGAATGATAGGCCGCGGCGAGGCAGTGGGCAAGAATGTCGCACCCGGCTGACCTGGATCATCACGAAAGCCAGGCCTTCACGCGGCACCGATACCGCGTCGCGGCCCGGGCCGAACGCACGCGAAACGCCGTGCCCTACCCCCCCCTTTTGGCAGGGGTCCGGGGCGCGATGCCGCGGCGTACAATCCGCCGATTCCCACGCCTCCCCCGGCGATTTCCCCAGCGAACCTGCGGTCCTTCCGTGAACCTCCCTCCCCCTGCACGACCCATCCTCAGCCCCGAATTGCCGGAGGCTGTCGAACCGGCCCGCGCGCGCATCACCGCCGCCTGGCTGCGCGACGAAACCGAAGCGGTGAACGACCTGCTGGCGCAGGCCACGCTGCCGCCGGTCGAACGCGAACAGGTGATCGACGTGGCCGCGGGCCTGGTCACGCGCGTGCGTGCGCGATCGAATGACCAGAGCGCGATCGAATCCTTCATGCGCCAGTACGACCTCTCCTCCGAGGAAGGCGTGCTGCTGATGTGCGTGGCCGAGGCCTTGCTGCGCATTCCCGACAAGGGCACCGCCGACAAGCTTATCCGCGACAAGCTGGGCGACGCCGACTGGAAGAAGCACCTGGGCCAGAGCGAGTCGCTGTTCGTCAACGCCTCCACCTGGGGACTGATGCTGACCGGCCGGCTGGTGAACCTCAGCGAGGACACCCGCCATGACTTCGCCGGGTCGCTGCGACGGCTGGTAGGCCGCGCGGGCGAGCCGGCGATCCGCCTGGCGGTGCGCCAGGCGATGCGCATCATGGGCCACCAGTTCGTGATGGGCCGCACCATCGACGAAGCGCTGGACCGTTGCGCGAAGAAGGAGAACGCGCGTTATCGCTATTCGTACGACATGCTCGGCGAATCGGCGATCA
>JBIQMK010000019.1:13390-14564 GCA_044463365.1 Rhodanobacter sp.
GATCACTGCGGAAACCGCCGAGCGCTACCAGGAGGACTACCGCCGCGCCATCGCCGCCATCGGCGCGCGCGGCCCGTTCGCCAACCACACCGACGCGCCGTCGATCTCGGTGAAGCTGTCGGCGCTGTACCCGCGCTACGAAGTGGCCAAGCGCGCGCTGGCCCGTCGCGCGCTCGGCGAAAAACTGCTGGAGCTGTCGCAGCTGGCAATGAAGCACGGCATCGCGTTGTCGGTCGATGCCGAGGAGGCCGACCGGCTGGAGCTGTCGCTGGACATCATCGGCGACGTCTTCGCCCACCCGTCGCTGGAAGGCTGGAACGGCCTGGGCATCGTGGTGCAGGCCTACGCCAAGCGCACCCCGTTCGTGATCGACTGGCTGATCGAAACCGCGCGCGCGGCCAACCGCCGCTGGTACGTGCGCCTGGTGAAGGGCGCCTACTGGGATGCCGAGATCAAGCGCGCGCAGGAAACCGGTCTGGCCGGCTACCCCGTCTACACGCGCAAGCCGAACACCGACGTGTCCTACCTGGCCTGCGCGCGTCGCCTGTTCGACGCCGGCAGCGACCTGATCTATCCGCAGTTCGCCACCCACAACGCGCACACCATCGCCGCCGTGCATCACATCGCCCAGGGCCGCGCGTTCGAATACCAGCGCCTGCACGGCATGGGTACCGACCTGTACGCCGAGGTGATCGGGCCGGACAACTTGAACGTGCCCTGCCGCGTGTATGCACCGGTGGGCACGCACGAGGACCTGCTCCCCTACCTGGTGCGCCGCCTGCTGGAAAACGGCGCCAACACCAGTTTCGTCAACCGCGTGGTGGACGAGAGCGTGCCGGTGCGCGACCTGGTGGCCGACCCGTGCGAGACCGTGCGCGCGTTCGCCTCGATCCCGCATCCGCGCATTCCCCTGCCGGTGAACCTGTACGCCGAGAGCACGGCGCTTGCGCAGAATCCCAACGCTGTCTCCAGGAAGAATTCCATGGGCGTCAACTTTTCCAACGACAACGAATTGAAGGCGATGGCCGAGGCGGTCAACGCGCACACCGGTCCGTGGACGGCCACGCCGCTGGTTCCCGGCGCCGCCGCCGGCAAGGTGACCGTGCCGGTGACCAACCCCGCCGACCGCCGCCAGAGCCTGGGCAGCTACCTCAGCGCCGATGCCGCCACCGTC
>JBIQMK010000019.1:14574-23952 GCA_044463365.1 Rhodanobacter sp.
AACAACGCGCTGGCCGCGCAACCGGGCTGGGATCGCCTGCCCGCCGCCAGCCGCGCCGCCATCCTGGAGCACGCCGCCGATCTGCTGGAAGCGCGTCGGGGTGAATTCATTGCGCTGTGCGTGCGCGAGGCGGGCAAGAACCTGCCCGACGCGATCGCCGAAATCCGCGAGGCGGCCGATTTCCTGCGCTACTACGCCGCCATGGCGCGGCGCCTGTTCGGTCAGCCGGAGCAACTACCCGGCCCCACCGGCGAAAGCAACCAGCTGTTCCTCAACGGCCGCGGCGTATTCGTCTGCATCAGCCCGTGGAATTTCCCGCTGGCGATCTTCCTGGGCCAGGTCAGCGCAGCACTGGCCGCGGGCAACGCGGTGATCGCCAAGCCGGCCGAGCAGACCAGCCTGATCGGTTACCTGGCGGCGAAGCTGCTGCACGAGGCGGGCGTGCCCGCCGATGTGCTGCAGTTCGTGCCGGGCGACGGCGCCGTGGTGGGCGTGGCGCTGACGAAGGACCCGCGCGTGGCCGGCGTGGCCTTCACCGGCTCCACCGATACCGCGTGGGCGATCAACCGCGCGCTGGCCGCGCGCAACGCGCCGATCGCCGCACTGATCGCTGAAACCGGCGGCCAGAACGCGATGATCGCCGACTCCTCCGCGCTGCCCGAGCAGATCGTGAAGGACGTGATCGCCTCGGCGTTCCAGTCCGCCGGCCAGCGCTGCTCGGCCGCCCGCGTGCTGTTCGTGCAGGACGACATCGCCGACAAGGTGGTGGCGATGCTGGCCGGCGCGATGGCCGAGCTGGAGGTGGGCGACCCCGGCCTGCTGTCCACCGACCTGGGCCCCGTGATCGACGAGGACGCGCTGAAGATCCTGGTGGACCACGCCGCGCGGATGGATCGCGAGGCGAAGAAAATCGCCGAGGTGACGCTCGATCCCGCGCGCACGGAGCACGGCAGCTTCTTCGCGCCGCGCGCCTACGAGATCGCCTCGCTCGATGTCCTGCAACGCGAGATCTTCGGTCCGGTACTGCACGTGATCCGCTGGAAGGCCAACGACCTCGCCAGCGTGGTGGCGCAGATCAACGCCGCCGGCTACGGCCTCACGCTCGGTATCCACAGCCGCATCGACGACACCGTCGAGTACCTGGCCACGCATACCCGCGTGGGCAACTGCTACGTCAACCGCAACCAGATCGGCGCGGTGGTGGGCGTGCAGCCGTTCGGCGGCGAGAACCTTTCCGGCACCGGGCCCAAGGCCGGCGGCCCGCATTACCTGCTGCGATTCGCCACCGAACGCACGTTGACGATCAACACCACGGCGGCCGGCGGCAACGCTTCGCTGCTGACCATCGGCGAGTGACGGCCGCGGGCGCTTGGGGAAGGTCCGAATAACGTGACTTTGCTCGTCATCCCAGCGAAGAGCTCTTCAACGGCCGAAGGGCCGGTCAAGCTGGGATCCAGCGCCTCTAGCCATTGAATGCAAAGACAGTGGCTTCCTGCTTGACTGGCCCTTCGGCCGTAGAAAAGCGTCTCGCAGGCGACGGGCAAAATCAGAACCTAGGCCGGCAACGCCTCCTCGGTCAGCGGTTCGCTGGCCGAAGGAAAGGCCGCCCACAGCTCGGCCATGCGCTGGCCGCTGATCGGGTGGCGGAAATCCGGTGCGATATCGGCGATCGGCCGCAGCACGAACGCATGCTTCAGCTCCTTGCGTGGCAGTTGCAGGTGACCCGGGCCGTCGATCACCAGCGCGTCGTAGAACACGATGTCCAGATCCAGCGTGCGATCCGAATAACGCGGGCCGTCGCGGCGGCGGCCGTGGCGATCCTCCAGCGCGTGCAGCCAGTCGTTCAGCGCGGCCGGCGACAGATCCGTATCCAGCCCCACTGCCAGGTTCACGAAATCCGCGCCATCGAAACCCACCGAGCGGCTGCGGTACGCCGGCGACACCGTGATCGGGCCGAACGCCTGCCGCAATTCCGCCAACGCGGCGGGCAGGTAACGCTGTGGCTCGATGTTGGAGCCCAGGCTCAGATAGACACGTGCCATCAAGCGGGCCGCTCGCCGCGTTCGATCCGCACGCCCACCGCATGCGCGCCGCGCACCGCGCCGGGCTTGGACAATTTCAGCCCCACCCAGCTCACGCCGAACTCCTCGCGGATGATCGCCGCGCAGCGCTCGGCCAGCGTCTCCACCAGGCCAAAGCTGGATTCGGCCACATAGGCGCTGAGGCGCTTGGACACGTCCTTGTAATTGAGCGTCTTGGCGATGTCGTCGTCGGCGGCGGGCACGGTGTTGTCGAACGCCATCTCCACATCCAGCGACAAGGTCTGGCGCACGCGGCGCTCCCAGTCGTAGATGCCGATGACGGCATCGACGCGCAGGTCTTCGATGAAAACGATATCCATGGCGGTAATCACTGATGACGACAGCCACACAGGGTCGGTCAGCCGGCGGGCGGATGCAAGCGGGGCGATGCCTGGCCCTTCGACTCCGCTGCGCTACGCTCAGGGAGAACGGTGGTGGGATTGCGCCGCTACATGCCGATCGCCCTGAGCGTAGCGCAGCGGAGTCGAAGGGCCGTCAGCCGCACACCCAACCAGCGCGCGGCATAGATGCGATCATGGCGCATGACTTCCTTCAACACGCTCCCGCTCAAACCCTCCCTGCTCGCCAGCGTGGAAACCCTCGGCTACACCGAAATGACCCCGGTGCAGGCGCAAAGCCTGCCGCCGATGCTCGACGGCCGTGACGTGATCGCGCAGGCGCAGACCGGCAGCGGCAAGACCGCAGCGTTCGGGCTCGGCCTGCTGCAGGCGATCGACGTGGACACGATCCGATTGCAGGCGCTGGTGCTGTGCCCAACCCGCGAGCTGGCCGACCAGGTCAGCAAGGCGATCCGCAGGCTTGCCGCCAACATCCCCAACGTGAAACTGCTGACCTTGTGCGGCGGCATGCCGCTGGGGCCGCAACTGGCCTCGCTGACGCACGACCCGCACATCGTGGTGGGCACGCCCGGCCGCGTGCAGGAGCACCTGAAACGGCAAAGCCTGCACGGCGGCGGCATCAAGGTGCTGGTGCTGGACGAGGCCGACCGCATGCTCGACATGGGTTTCACCGAGGCCATCGACGACATCATCGGACGCATCGCGAAACATCATCAGACCTTGTTGTTCTCGGCCACCTACCCTGACGAAATCCGCGCGGTGAGCCAGCGCGTGCAGAACGATCCGGTGGAAGTGACGGTGGAAGCGCCGGCCGATGAAAAGCCGGCCATCGAGCAGCGTTTCCACGAAGTGGAGCCGGCGCAGAAGATCGACGCACTGACCCAATTGCTGGGTGGCGCGCACGCCGGGCAGGCGCTGGTGTTCTGCAACATGCGCCGCGAGGTGGATGCGGTGGCGCAGGAGCTTGATCGCCGCGGCTTCTCCGCGCTGGCCCTGCATGGCGACATGGAGCAGCGCGACCGTGATGAAGTGCTGGTGCGTTTCGCCAACCACAGCTGCGCGGTGCTGGTCGCCACCGACGTGGCGGCACGCGGCCTGGACATCGCGGCGCTGCCGCTGGTGGTCAGCTACGACATCGCCCACGATCCGGAAACCCACACCCACCGCATCGGCCGCACCGGTCGCGCCGGCCAGGCCGGGCTGGCGATCACGCTGTGCGCGCCGCGCGAGCGGCCGAAAGCCGCCAACATCGAGGAACTCAGCGGCGCGCCGCTGCCGTGGCGTCCGCTGAAGGTCGCGCCGCCGCGCGGCAAGACCTTGCACCTGGCGCCGATGAAAACCCTGGTGATCGACGCCGGCCGCCAGGACAAGCTGCGCCCCGGCGACATCCTGGGCGCGCTCACCGGCGAGGCGGGACTGAACGCGAAAGACATCGGCAAGATCGACGTGTTTGCCACCCGCGCCTACGTGGCGATCAGCCGCGCGCTGGCGAACAAGGCGCTGGAGCGGCTGCGCGCGGGCCGGATCAAGGGGCGCAACTTCCGGGTACGCCCGCTGGGCTGAGCCATCGCTGCCCGCGAGTCGCGGCCGCCGACTTCAACGGCGTCAACCCGGCCCGGTGGCGCGCGCGGCCAGCACCAACCCCGCGGCGACGATGATGACCCCCAGCACCCGTTCGACGCGCAGGCGGGCCGGCGCGAATCGCTCGGCGCCGATGGCCGCCGTCACCGCGGCCATCGCGACGGGATCCATCACCCCGACCACGAGCAGGATTGCCATCAGTCCGGCGCAACTGGCGCTGCACTGGATGCCAAGGCGCAAGCCCGATCGCCAGGCGACGCCACTGGACAGCAACCATCCCGCGTGCCGTTCGAACCGTTCCCGACAGCGGCGGAGATGGCGCGCCTTCCATGCCGAGCATTGGAATACACCGGCGCCAAGGATCACGATCGCGCCGGCCAGCGGCGCGGCGCGTGCCAGTACGGACAAGCGCATCACCACCGTCGCCAGCGTCGCGCCCCACGCGAAAGCCGCCACGCCCGCTACTGTCCACACCAGGAAGTATCCCGCGCCCATCTGCGTTGCCAGCCAGCCCGGACAGCGCGCACCGGCCAGCAGGCTCACCTGGCGATAGCGCCACAGTGTCGGCAGCAGCGCCGGCAACATCATCGCCAGCATCATCGCGATCCACATGCCGAGGAAGGACGCGGCGACCTGCGGCCATGCCTGTCCACACATCGGCATCCACATCATCGACAGCGACCAGTGGCCTGGCATCGGCCACTCGCCCATTGCCGCCATGGAAGCGCACCAGCGCACCGTCACCGCTATGCTGGCCAGCAGCAGCGCCGCCGAGAGGACCACGAAGCATCGTGGCGAAGCTTGCGCGGCCCCGGTTCGGCCCGGCGCCGTTGCGCCAGTGGCGGCGACGACCTCCACGACCGACCTCAGGCCGTGGCGTATTCGTCGTGGCGGCGCCACCAGATGCCCGACTCGTTGCGCCCCTTCGGCGCCCGGTCCAGCCACTGGTACATGCCCCAGATGCCATCCAGGCCACGCGCGTAGGTGGAATACGTGTGGTAAACGACGCCGTCCTCGATGACGAACGCGCTGAGGCCGGGCCGATCGCGGGCATACGTCAGCGCGTCGGTGCCGCAGGTGGCGGCGAATTGCGCGACGGGCTCGAGCGGCGGTGTCTGGTCCATGGCATGGCCGCCGCGCTGGTAGTTGTAGTCCACCTCGTTGTGACGCTGCTGTTGCTCGGTGAATGAAATATTGAAATCGAAGTTGAAATCGCTGTCGGCCGACGAAGCCCAGGGAAATGTCCAGCCCATCCGCCGCTTGTACGCCTGCAGTTTCGCCAGCGGCGCCCGCGATACCGCCGACACCATCACGTCGTGGTTGGCCAGGTGCAGTGCGCTGCCGTTGAGGCCATCGGCGATCGCCGAGCACGACGGACAGCCGGCCGTGTAGTCGGGCCCGAACATGAAGTGGTAGACCAGCAACTGCGAGCAGCCGCGGAAAAGATCCGCCAGCGTGGCGCTGCCCTCCTCGGTGTCGAAGCGGTAGGCCTTGTCCACCCGCACCCACGGCAGCGCCTGTCGCTGGCGCGCCAGTTCATCGCCACGGCGCACGTGCGCCTTCTCCGCCTCGAGCAATCCGATGCGCTCGGCCAGCCATTCGTCCCGGGTTCCGGTGCGGTGGGTCGTCATGTCTTCTCTCCTGTCGTCGGTGAAGTCGTTGCCCATGCCGGTTGCACGGGGTCGTGGCATAGACTGGAACGGCCAAGCCGACGAGTGGGAGTGACAAGCGTGGCGGGATTCGGATGGATTCGCTGATTACGGCCGCGGCGCAGGCGCTTGCCGCGGGCGATCCGTTTGGCGCACTCAACCGGGTCGCCCTGCGCGAGGACGCGCCCGCGCTGGCGCTGCGCGGCATCGCGATGGCGCAGCTCGGCGACCTGCCGCGGGCGAAGACGCTCCTGCGCCGCGCGGCGCGTGCCTTCGGTCCGAAAGAGGCGATGGCTCGTGCCCGATGCATCGTCGCCGAGGCGGAGATCGCGCTCGCCTCACGCGACCTGGGCTGGCCGGCGAAGGCGCTGGAGGCGGCACGGACCACGCTGGAGGCGCACGGCGACCGCTTGAACGTGGCGCATGCGCGGCACCTGGCCATCCGGCGCCTGCTCCTCATCGGGCGGCTGGACGAAGCCGAGCAGGCGCTGACCGATCTCGACCCCACACCGCTCCCGCCCGCGTCGAGGGCGGCTTACGAACTGGCCCTCGCGGGTATCGCGCTGCGCCGGCTGCGGGCCGAAGCCGCGTGCACCGCACTGGCGCGGGCGGAACAGGCGGCGCGCCACGCCGGCATACCTGCGCTCGCGGCCGAGGTCGAAAGCGCGAAGCAGGTGCTGGACACGCCTGCCGCGCGCCTGCTTTCGCGCGGCGACGAGCGGCCGCTGTTGCCGCGGGACGTGGAAGCCTTGTTGGCCTCGCGCACCTTGGTGGTGGACGCCTGCCGCCTTGCCGTACGCCAGCAGGGCGTAGTGGTTTCGCTGGCGACGCGGCCGGTGTTGTTCACGCTGGCGCGCGCATTGGCCGAAGCATGGCCGCAGGATGTGGCACGCGACGCGCTGGTGGCGCGCGCGTTCCGGCTGAAGCTGGCCGACGCATCGCTCCGCGCGCGGCTGCGGGTGGAGGTCGGTCGCCTGCGCAAGGTGCTGCGGCCGCTGGCCGGGGTGGACGCCACCGACCGCGGATTCGTGCTGCGGCTGGATCAGCCCTGCGAAGTCGCGGTACTGGCCTTGCCCGTGGACGAGGCGCACGCGCCGGTGCTGGCATTGCTTGCCGACGGCGAATCATGGTCGAGCTCCGCGCTTGCGCTGGCGCTGGATATCAGCCAGCGCACGGTGCAGCGGGCGCTCGATGCGCTGGCGGCCACGGGCAAGGTGCAGCCGGTTGGCCGGGGCCGGGCACGGCGCTGGATGGCGCCGCCGATCCCGGGGTTCACGACAGCCTTGTTACTCCCTTCATCCCTGCCGATTGACTAGGATCGGGGCATGACCACATCGCCCGCCACCATCGTCCGTGAATACGGCCCCTTCCCCGGCATCGACGCCGTGCACGGCGTCACCCATGACGGCCAGCAGGTCTGGTTTGCCAGCGGCGAGAGGCTGCACACGCTGGACCCCGCCAGTGGCCAGACGCGGCGCGCGATCGACGCCACGGCGCACGCCGGGACGGCGTTCGATGGCGAGCACCTGTATCAGATTGCCGAGGACCGCATCCAGAAGATCGACCCGCGCAGCGGCCGCGTGCTGGCCACGATCCCCGCGCCCGGCGGCGGCGCGGACTCGGGCCTGGCGTGGGCGGAAGGCACGCTCTGGGTCGGCCAGTACCGGGCGCGCGCGATCCACCAGATCGACCCGCTGACGGGGGCGATCCTGCGCACCATCACGTCCAACCGCTTCGTCACCGGCGTCACCTGGCTGGAAGGCGAGCTCTGGCATGGCACCTGGGAAGGCGACGAAAGCGAGTTGAGGCGGATCGATCCCGAAAGCGGCAAGGTGCTGGAACAGTTGGCCATGCCGGCCGGCGTGGGCGTGTCCGGCCTGGAGGCCTGCGGCGACCGGTTTTTCTGTGGTGGCGGCAACAGCGGCAAGGTGGTGGCGGTCAGCCGACCGGCGCGGGCCGGTAGGCAGGAAGCCACCGCCGGTGTCGGCGACAACTAGACGGTTGCGTGGTGGCGGGTGCGATGGTGCCGCGGCCGCCATCGCCATCGCAGCCCGATTCAGGCGCCGGCCTGCTCCTGCAACCATTGCGCGGCGCCGCGGCCGGCAATCACACCGCTGGCAAAGCAGGCGGTCAGCAGGTAGCCGCCGGTGGGCGCTTCCCAATCCAGCATTTCGCCCGCGCAGAACACGCCGGGGCGGCCACGCAGCATCAGTGCATCGTCCAGCGATTCCAGTCGCACGCCGCCGGCGGTGCTGATGGTTTCGGCCAGCGGGCGCGGTGCGCATAGTTGCAGCGGCAACGCTTTCAACTGCGCGGCCAGTGCGACAGGATCGGCCAGCGTGGCCTTGTCGGTCAGCTCGAACACCAGCGCCGCCCTGGCGCCATCCAGTCCTGCGCGCCGGCGCAGCCAGTCGCCGATGCTGTGTTTGCCGCGCGGTGCCGCCAGCCGTTCGGCCAGCACGCTCTGGCTGTAGCCGGGAACCAGATCCAGCATCAGTGTCGCTTCGCCGCGCGTGGCCAGTTGCTCGCGCAGCTCGGCGCCGATGGCGTAGATGAGGCTGCCCTCGATACCGTATTCGCTGATCACACACTCGCCCTGGCGCGCTTGGCTCCGGCCGGCGCGATCGCGCCAATGCGCCACCACCGGCTTCAACGGCGCGCCGGCAAAACGCTGGATGAGGTACTCGCTCCAGCGCACCTCGAAACCGCCGTTGGCCGGTTGCAGCGGCGCCACCTCGGCGCCCAGTTGTTCGAGCGCACCGACCCAGGCGCCGTCGGAGCCCAACCGTGGCCAGCTGGCGCCGCCCAGCGCCAGCAGCACGGCATCGGCTGGCGCGTCATGCTGGCCCGCGGGCGTGGCGAAGCGCAGCGCGTCGCGGACATCGCCGCCCAGCCAGCGATGGTGCATGTGAAAGCGCACGCCCGATTCGCGCAGGCGCCGCAGCCATGCACGCAGCAGCGGCGCGGCCTTCATGTCGCGCGGGAATACCCGGCCGGAACTGCCGACGAAGGTTTCCACCCCCAGCGCGCGCGCCCAGGCACGCAACGCATCGGCATCGAACGCCGCCAGCCACGCCGCCACGGCGTGCTGGCGCTCGCCATAGCGCCGCAGGAAGGCGGCCGGCGGTTCACCGTGGGTGAGGTTGAGGCCGCCCTTGCCGGCGAGCAGGAACTTGCGCCCGACCGAGCCCATCGCGTCGTAGACGTCGACCGCCACGCCCGCCGCGACGGCGGCCTCGGCCGCCATCAATCCCGCGGGGCCGCCGCCGATGATGGCCAGGCGTGGCGGAGTGTTTTCTTGCGTCATGCGCCCATGGTCGCACGACGGCCCGCGATCGCCTCCACACGGGCGGCGTCCGGGGCACGCGATGGCGGGAGCGCAACGCCTCGATCAATGGCCGACAGTCGACGCCGGCGACGGTTCGCTGTCCTTGCCGCTGTCACCGTTCATCGGCATCGCCGGGCTGGCGCTCGGGCTCGATGCGCTGACGGCACCGCGCGTGTAGACGACCTGCTGGTCGCCCTGGCAATGCCCGACCACCTTGCCCGACGCGGGCTCCTGGCCTGCGGGCACGACGTCGAGCGTGTAATCGGCCACGCCGTTGGCCTTGATCCTGGCGTCGATGTCCGCCTTCACGGAGTCGCAGGACGCGTGCGCGAACAGCGGCATCATCGCCAGCGCCAGTATTCCCGATCCGATACGCATGT
>JBIQMK010000020.1:0-21892 GCA_044463365.1 Rhodanobacter sp.
AAGACGCGGGGCCAGAGCCGCTTGCTCGGAGTCTGGAGGCCGGCGAGCTGCGTCTGGGCGACGGCGGGGATTCGCGGATCGTGTGGCACTGGTATTGCGTCGACCATCGCTGCAGCCGGTCCGCCACGGTGACCAAACTGCTGCAGGCATGGGCGGTGTTGCGCGGGCAGGTGCCGCGATCGTCGGTGTGGGCGCTGTCTTCGCCCGTGGGGCATGACGGGGCTGATCAGGTGCGGGCGCGCCTACGCGCCTTCGTGCAGGTGCTTCCGGCAACCGAGGCGGTGGAGTTGCCGCTTGACGCCGAACACGACGCCACCGGGGCCAGGCCGTGAACGAGAGGCCGCTGATCGTACACGTGCTGTACCGGCTCGATACCGGCGGCATGGAGCGCATCCTGGTGTCGCTGATCAACGCGACCGCCGATCGCTACCGGCACGCGGTGATCACGCTGTGCGGTTTCGGCCCGCTGCGCAGCGAGATCGAACACAACGTATCGGCATGCCTGTCACTCGACAAGAAGCCCGGCAAGGACTGGCGTTGCTACCTCCGCCTGTGGCGCGCGCTGCGCCGGCTCAAACCCGACCTGGTGCAAACCTACAACATCGGCACACTGGATCTGGCACCGATGGCGAAGCTGGCCGGCGTGCGTCGTCTCGTTCACGCCGAACACGGTCGTGATGCAGCCGATCCCAACGGAGAGAACCCCAGGTATCGCCGGCTGCGGCGCTGGATGGCGCCTTTCATCGACCGCTACGTTGCAGTGTCCGAGGATCTTCAGCACTGGCTCGTCGAACGCGCGGGCGTCCAGCGGTCCAAGGTGGTGTACATCGCCAACGGCATCGACCTTGCGACGTTCGACGCGCACCACGCTGCGCCACGTCCGCGCCGGTTGCTGGCCGATTTCGCGCCGCCGGGCAGCGTGCTGCTCGGCAACGTCGCCCGATTGGACAAGGTCAAGGACCAGGCCAGCCTGCTTGCCGCATTCGCGTTGCTGCGCGATGAAACCGCGCCATCACCGTGCCGGCTGATCATTGCCGGCGAAGGATCGCAGCGGGCCGCCCTGCAACAGCAGATCGATCAGCTGGGCCTGCGGGAAACGGTGCGGCTGCTCGGCGATCGCAATGACGTATCGGCGTTGCTGGCGGAGTGCGACGTGTTTGTCCTGTCATCCATCGCCGAGGGCATGCCGGTAACGCTGATGGAGGCCATGGCGTCCGGCCTGCCGGTAGTCGCCACCGACGTCGGCGGCGTCGCCTCGGTGGTTGAGGATGGCGTGACCGGCACACTGGTGCCGGCGCGCGATCCACGCGCCCTGGCGAACGCGCTCGAAACCTACGTCGCGGACGAAAGCCTGCGCCGCCGGCATGGCGCCGCCGGTCACGACCGCGCCGTCGAACACTTCAGTCTGGACGCCATGGTGGCCAGCTACGTGGCGCTGTACGAGGCGCTGCTGGGTGGAAAGGCGAGCGCGAGCCCAACCCGGGCATGGTCCCGCCGGGCTGGACACGAGGAGCATTGAATGTGCGGTCTGGCAGGAATCGTGTTGTCGCACCCGGGCCAACCGGATGAACGGACCCTGTTGGCCATGCGCGACGTGCAGCGCCATCGCGGCCCTGACCAGGCCGGCATTTATCGGGCCGAAGGCATCGGTCTGGCCCATCGCCGCCTTTCCATCATCGACCTGGCCCACGGCCAGCAACCCATGGTGGATGAAGCGGCCGGTCTGGCGCTGATCTACAACGGCGAGCTGTACAACTTCCAGTCGCTCAAGGCGGAGCTGGAAGACCTCGGCGTGGTGTTCGCCAGCCACAGCGACACCGAAGTGCTGTTGCGCGCCTGGCAGCAATGGGGCGAAGACTGCCTGTCGCGCCTGGTGGGCATGTTTGCCTTTGCCGTCTGGGACATGCGCACGCAGCGCATCACCCTGGTGCGCGACCAGGTCGGTATCAAGCCGCTTTATTACGGCATCACCGACGCGGGTGACCTGGTGTTCGCTTCCGAGCTCAAAGGCGTGCTGGCGCATCCGGACGTGCAGCGCACGCTCGATCCGCAAGCGCTGGAGGATTACCTGGCACTGGGCTACGTGCCGGACCCCAAGAGCATCTATCGCGGCGTGCGCAAGCTGCCCCCAGGTCATCTATTGTCCTGGCATGCCGGAGAAGCCGAGTCGACAGTCCGGCAGTATTGGGATGTGTCGTTCGACCGTACGGCGGACGCGACGCCTGACGAGGCCATCGCCAGGCTGCGCGAGCTGCTCGATGGCGCGGTGCAAAGCCAAATGGTGGCGGACGTGCCGCTGGGCGCGTTCCTGTCCGGCGGCGTCGACTCCAGCGCGGTCGTGGCCAGCATGAGCCGCGCCTCGCCGCAGGCGGTCCGCACCTGTTCCATCGGTTTCGATCACGACGGCTTCGATGAAACCGTCTATGCCCGACAGGTTGCCCGGCATCTGCACACGCAACATTTCGAGCGCCGCGTGAGTGCCGACGACTACGCGCTGCTCGATACCCTGGCCGGCATCTACGACGAGCCGTTTTCCGACAGTTCGGCCCTGCCGACCTACCGCGTCTGCGAACTGGCGCGCAGCCAGGTGACGGTGGCGCTCTCCGGCGACGGTGGCGACGAGAACTTCGCCGGCTACCGTCGCTACCGCATGCACGCGTGGGAGAGCACCCTGCGTGCGCGGCTGCCCTTGGGCCTGCGCAAACCCCTGTTCGGTTTGCTGGGCAAGCTCTATCCCAAGGCCGATTGGGCGCCGCGTCCCTTGCGCGCCAAGACCACGTTGCAGGCGCTCGCGCGCGACGACGTCGAGGCGTATTTCCATACCGTCAGCACGACGTCGGTGGCGATGCGGCAGCGGCTTTACAGTGCGCGCTTCAAGCAGGAGCTCAAGGGTTACACCGCGCTGGAGGTGTTTCGCGCCCATGCGAAAAAGGCGCCCACGAAACATCCGTTGCTGCTGGCGCAATACCTGGACCTCAAGACCTGGTTGCCCGGCGACATCCTGACCAAGGTGGATCGCGCCAGCATGGCGCACAGCCTGGAGGTACGCGTACCGCTGCTGGATCACCGCCTGGTCGAGTGGGCATCCACCTTGCCGCCGGCGTTGAAGCTCAAGGGCGGCACGGGCAAGTACGTTTTCAAGAAAGCGCTCGAGGCCGATCTCCCCCACGACGTGCTGTACCGCACCAAGATGGGGTTCAGCGTGCCGCTGGCGGCGTGGCTGCGTGGCCCGCTGGCGCAGCGCACGCGCGATGCCTTGCTCGATGGCGCGGTGGCCAGTTGCGGTTACTTCGATCCTGTCGTTCTCGGCCAGCTGTGGCGCGAACATGCCTCGGGCCGCGCCGACCACAGCGCCACGTTGTGGAAATTGCTGATGCTGGATGCGTTTTTGCGCCATACGCAGCAAACCGCCAGCGGCGGCGTGAAGGTCGATCCATGACGGCCCCACCGGCCAATCCCTCCGCCGTCGACGCTCTTGCCGCCGCGTCGACCGTGGTCGCGTCAGAGCGCGGTGGCGGTCGGGCCGATGTGGCCGGCGCGCGATCCGAAGCGCGGCGGGGGCGTGCGATCCACCTGCTGGTCTTCACCAGCCTGTATCCCAATGGCGCACAGCCGGGGCACGGCGTGTTCGTCGAAGAGCGGCTGCGCCACCTCGTCGCGTCGGGGCGGATTACGGCGACCGTGGTGGCGCCGGTGCCCTGGTTTCCGTTTCGCCACCGCGCCTTTGGAGCCTATGCCACGTTTGCCGCGGTACCGAAACAGGAAACGCGCCATGGCATCCGGATCCTTCATCCGCGCTATCCGGTGATCCCCAAGCTGGGCATGAACGTGACGCCGTCGCTCATGTATCGCGCGCTGCTTCCCGTGATGCGGCAACTGATCGCGGAGAACCCCGACGTTGATCTGCTCGATGCGCACTATTTTTATCCCGACGGCGTGGTGGCGGTGCGCCTGGGTACGGCCATCGGCAAACCCGTGGTCATCAGCGCCCGCGGCAGCGACATCACCTGGATACCGCGCTTTCCGCGGGCCCGCCGGCAGATCCAGCGCGCCGCAGGAAGTGCCGCCGCCCTGATCACCGTGTCGCAAGCGCTGAAGGACAGCCTCGTCGGTCTGGACGTCGACGCCGGCAAGATCACCGTGTTGCGCAACGGCGTCGACCTGGAGCGTTTCGCCCCGCGCGATCGCGCGGCCTTGCGCGGCAGGTTCGGCGTGCAGGGACCGGTTTGGCTCACGGTGAGCCATCTGGTCGAATTGAAAGGCATCGACATCGTCATCCAGGCGCTGGCGAAGGTGCCCGAGGTCACGCTGTTGATCGCGGGCAAGGGACCGCAGGAGCAGGATCTGCGACAGTTGGCTGAGCGCCTCGGGTTGTCGGCGCGGGTGCGCTTTCTGGGCGCGATTCCCCACGCCGAGCTGTGCGACTGCTACAACGTGGCCGACGCCATGGTGCTGGCGTCGAGTCGGGAGGGGATGCCGAACGTGGTACTGGAATCCATCGCATGCGGAACGCCGGTGCTGGCCACGCCCGTCGGTGGCGTGCCCGAAATCATCACCGTCCCCGAAGCGGGCGAACTGATGCACGAACGGCAACCGGAAGCCCTGGCCATGGCCTGGAGGCGGCTGCGCGAGCGCCAGCCCGATCGCGTCGCGACCCGACGTTTTGCGGAAACACTTGGATGGCGTCCCGTGGTCGAAGCACAGAGTGCACTCTATGCACGCGTGCTGTCGGCCGCGGTTCGTCCAATGACCGGATCGACCCCATGAACGACACACCGACCGCCACGCGGCAGACCACATCCGGCACCGTGCCCAATGGTCGGCCATTGCGCATCCTGCACGTGCTGGATCACTCGCTGCCGCTGCACAGTGGATACACCTTCCGTACGCTGGCCATCCTCAACCAGCAACGTGCACTGGGATGGGAAACCTTCCAGTTGACCGGCCCCAAGCAGGGCAGCGGCCAGCAACGCGAGGAAGCCGTCGACGGCTGGACGTTCCATCGCACTCCGCCCGCGACCGGGCTGGCGGCGAAGCTGCCGGTTGTGCAGTTTCGCGCGCTGATGACCGCGCTGCAGAAGCGGCTCGCCGAAGTGGTGGGGGAAGTGCGGCCCGACATCATCCACGCGCACTCGCCGGTGCTCAACGCATTCCCCGCGCTGGCGGTAGGCCGCGCCACGGGCATTCCGGTGGTCTACGAAGTTCGTGCCTTCTGGGAGGACGCGGCGGTCGACCAGGGCACGGCGCGGGAATGGGGCGCACGCTACCGGCTTACCCGCGCCATGGAAACGCGCGCGCTGCGCCAAGCGAACGCGGTGACCACGATCTGCGAAGGCTTGCGCGGCGACATGCTGGAGCGCGGCATACCGGCCGAAAAGATCACGGTGATCCCCAATGCCGTGGATTTGTCGCGCTTCCGCTTCACCGCCGAGGCCGATGCCGGGATCATGCAGGAATATGCGCTGACCCGAGGAACCACGCTGGGGTTCGCCGGCTCGTTCTATGCCTACGAGGGGCTCGATCTCCTGTTGCGCGCGATGCCCGCCGTACTGCAGGCGGTGCCGCAGGCGCGACTGATGCTGCTGGGCGGCGGTCCGCAGGAAGCGGAGCTGAAGGCACTGGCTGCCGAGCTTCATCTCGAAGGCGCCGTGCATTTCACGGGCCGCGTGCCGCAACGCGAAATGACCCGTTACTACAGCGCCATGGACGTCATGGTCTATCCACGCACGTCGATGCGGCTCACGGATCTGGTCACCCCGTTGAAACCGCTGGAGGCGATGGCGATGGGCAAGCTGGTGGTTGCCTCGGACGTGGGCGGCCACCGCGAGTTGATCCGTGACGGCCACAACGGCCAGTTGTTTCCGGCCGGGTCGGCACAGGCGCTTGCCCGTTCCTTGGTGCGGCTGCTGCAGGCGCCGGACAGCTGGGCCGATTTCATCGCCAACGGCCAGGCGTACGTCGCGCGCGAGCGCACCTGGCAAGCGAGCGTGGCGCGTTACCCGGCGGTCTATGCCGCGGCGCTGGCGCATGCGCAAGTGACTGCAGGGAAAACTTGATGTCTGCCGCAACGCCAGCCGTGGTCGTCGGCGCCGGTGTCAACGGTCTGGGCGTGGCACGCAGTCTCGCGCGTGAGGGCGTTCCGGTATGGTTGCTCGATGCGGACGGTCGCCGGCCGGAGATGCGCACCCGCATGGCCACGCCGGTAACGGTGCGCTCGCTGCACGGCGAGGTGCTGGTCGACGAGCTGGCGCGGTTGGGCGCGAGCCAGTTTTCGGGTTTGCGTCCGGTGCTGTTCCTGACCCAGGAGGAAAGCGTCAAGGCGGTGTCGCAGCATCGCGATCGGTTGTCGGCGCTGTACCGCTTCAGCCTGCCGCCCGCCGATACAGTGGATACCTTGCTGCACAAGCACGGCTTCCAGCGCGTGGCCGAACAGCTGGACTGCCCCATCCCGCCGCTGGTCCGCGTGCGCGCGCTGGCGGATTTGCCCGCCGTGGCGAGCCTGCGCCATCCCGTGGCGATCAAGCCCGGCGAGCGCCATGCCGATTACGGCAGGCATTTCAAAAAGGCCTACCGGGCCGAGAATGCCGCCGAAAGCGCCGAACTGATCCGCCGGATACTGCCGGTGATGGCCGACGTCGTGGTGCAGGAGTGGATCGAGGGGCCGGATGCGAACATCCATTTCTGTCTTCAATACATTGCCGGCGACGGCCAACTGGCCGCTTCGTTCACGGGGCGCAAGATCCGCTCCTGGCCGCCGCAGGTGGGCGGCACCGCAAGCTGCATCGCGGCGCCCGAAGCGCACGCGGAGCTTTCGGCCATCACGACGCGATTTTTCCGCGCGGCCGGCGTCGTCGGGATGGCCAGCATGGAATACAAGCGCGACGCACGCAGCCTGGCATTCCGGATGGTCGAACCCACCGTGGGTCGCACCGACTACCAGGAAGAAGTGGCCACCTTGAACGGCGTCAACCTGCCGTATGCGGCCTGGCGTGCCGAACTCGGTCTTGCGCCTGGACCCATGACGGTGCGCGAGCGGCCGGTGGCGTGGCGGGTGCGATCCGAGGACATGCAATCGGCCGCCGCCCAGGGGCAAGACTCTGCTCAGGGTTTTCCGCCGGGTGTGAGCGTGGCCGACGCGTGGTGGCGATGGGACGATCCCATGCCGTACCTCGTGGAACGTTCCCGGTACATCGAGCGCGCGCTCCACAACCGGGCAGCGAAGTTTCTGAAGCGGCATCCGCAGCCAGGGGCCGGCCATGAATAGGCTCGCGAGATTCCTGTCCCGCTCTGCAGCGCGCACCGCGCCCGATGCCTCACGCGGATTGCAGGCAGCCGCCGAATGGCTGGCTCGCGCCCAGGATGCCAGCGGATGCGATGGCGTCAGTGCCTACTACGATGCCGCAAAGCGCACGTGGGCCGGTGCCTATCCGGAAACCACCGGCTACATCATCCCCACCTTTTTCCGTTACGCCGACTTCTCGGGCAACGACGCATATCGGGAACGGGCGGTGCGCATGGCAGCGTGGGAATCCGACATCCAGCTCCCGGATGGTGGCGTCCGTGCGGGCACGATGGACGCAACGAAAATCGTTCCGACCATCTTCAACACCGGGCAGGTGCTGTTCGGCTGGCTCGCTGCCTGGCAGCAAACCCGCGATACGCGCTTTCGCGACTCGGCCGTGCGCGCGGCAGACTGGCTGGTGGCCGCCCAGGACCCCGACGGCGCCTGGCGGCGTTTCGCATCCCCCTTCGCCGCACACGCGTTGAACACCTACAACACCCGCGTCGCATTCGCGCTGGCCAAGGCCGGCCGTCTGCTCGATGAGCCCCGCTACCTGGACGCTGCCGTACGCAACGTGCAGTGGGCATTGACCCGGATGCACGCGAATGGGTGGCTCGAGGACAACGATCTGGAAGACAACGATCGCCCGCTCACGCATACCATCGCTTACGCGGCGCGCGGCATGTTCGAAGTCGGCGTTATCGCCGACCAAGGCAACTTTGTGAACGCGGCTGCGCGCATCGCCCGTGCGGTAGCGCAAAGCCAGCGTCGCGACGGGGCGCTGCCGGGACGTCTCGACGCCAACTGGCGCGCGGCGAGCCGCTGGACTTGCATAACGGGCAACGCACAGATGGCCATCATCTGGCAGCGCCTGGCGTCGGAAACCGGTGATCCCACGTGGAGGTCGCCCGCCGAAAAGGCCACTCGCTTCAACCTTTCGATCCAGGAGCTGTCTGCTTCGGACGCTGGCGTACGCGGCGGCATGCCAGGATCGCATCCACGTTCCGGTGGATACATGAAGCATCGCTATCCGAATTGGGCCGCCAAGTTCCTGATGGATGCGTTGATGCTGCAACGGAAGGCGGGGTAGCGGCATGCGCGATTTGATCCTCGCCTTGTTTATTTTCGGGATGATCCCAGTTGCGCTCATGCGCCCCTATGTCGGGCTGCTCCTGTGGTCGTGGTTGGGTTATATGAACCCCAACCGGCTGTGTTACGGCTTCGCCATTAACTTTCCCTGGGTGCAACTGGTTGCGTTTGTCACGCTTCTGAGCTTTTTGCTCAGCAAGGAACGCAAAAGCGTTCCGCGTCCAGCTACCAGCGTGCTGTTGGTGATCTTTCTCCTTTGGACCGGACTGACGACATTTTTCGCCGTTGTCCCTGATTCGGCGCGCGATGCGTGGCTGGAATTCGCCAAAACCCTACTGATGGTCTTTGTCACGCTGGCGTTGGTCAACAGCAGGGAGCGAGTGCATTGGCTCATCTGGACCATTGTTGTTTCGTTAGGCTTTTACGGCGTGCGGGGTGGCATTTCTACGGTGTTAAGCGGGGGCATGAGCCACGTGATCGGTCCGCCCGCCAGCTCTATCACGGACAACAACGCACTCGCGCTCGCGCTGTGCATGACATTGCCGCTCATGCGGTATCTGCAATTGCATTCCCAACGGAAGCCCGTGCGCCTGGGTCTGGCCTTGGCCATGCTGCTGACGGGTGTCGCCGTGCTGGGAACCTACTCGCGCGGTGGGTTGATCGCACTGACCCTCGTTTCCGGAGCCTTGTTTTTCAAGGGGCGAGGGCGATTCGCCATTCTGTTGATCGCCCTCGTGCTGGGGGCCACCGCCTACCATTTCATGCCGGATCAATGGATTCAGCGAATGGGAACGCTGCAGGATGCAACCAAAACGGGTTCGGGAGAGACCCGAATCGAATCGTACAAGTTCGCGGCCAACGTCGCCTTGCACAAGCCAGTTCTCGGCGGAGGCTTCAATGTTTACCTGAGCACGCCCATGTGGGATCAATACGGTCCCCAAGGTGCCACGCCGCGTGCCATCCACAGCATTTATTTTAGGGTACTTGGCGAGCACGGGTTCCCCGGATTGATGCTGTTTTTGGGCTTGTTGTATCTGAGTTGGCGGACTTGCGGGCGCGTGCGCAAACGAACAAGACAGATGCCTGAAGAAAAATGGGCGTTCGATCTCGCCTCGATGTTGCAGGTCAGCCTGGTCGCCTTCATGGCCGCCGGCACGTTCCTCCCGATGCCCTATTTCGATCTTCCTTATCAGGTGATGGCCTTGTGCGTGGTCATTGAACAGCTCCTGCGGCAACATGCAGCCTGGCCGCAAGGCCCGCAGCGTGGCGCAAAGGCATTCGCGGTCCACAGAAAGTCCCGATCCGTCACTGAAGCGACCACATGAAGCGCGTGTTGATGATTGCGTTCCACTTCCCCCCCGTCGCAATGGGTAGCGGACATTTGCGTACGCTCGGTTTTGCGCGGTATTTGCCATCGCTGGGGTGGGAGCCGACCATACTTTCGGCAAACGCAGCGGCATTTCCGCGTGTCGACGCCGCAAATCTCGACCTGATTCCTCCCGGTTGCCGCGTGCATCGCGCATTTTCGCTGGATGTGCGGCGGCATCTTTCAATTCGCGGAAAATACCCGCAATGGCTGGCGCAACCCGATGGTTGGGCGTCTTGGTGGCCGGCGGCGGTGGTCAAGGGGTTGGGCCTGATTCGCAAGCACAAGATTGATGTGATCTGGTCCACCTATCCCATCATGACCGCGCATTGCGTCGCCAATACCCTGAGCCGCCTCACCGGGCTCCCCTGGATTGCGGATTTCAGAGATCCGGTTGCCAGTTCGGTCGAGGCGGGAAACCGGTTTTCTGTAGCCTCGCAAGCGCGTTGTGAGCGCCGGGTGCTGGCGCATGCGGCTTGCACCGTTTTTACCACGCCAGGAGCCATGCGCAGTTATGCCGAAAACTATCCGGTGCCCCATCGGGGGAACCGGCTCGCGGTAATACCAAACGGTTATGACGAAGCGACGTTTTCAGGCCTCCCGGCGGCGATGCACCGGCAGCCGCGACGCCCGTTGCGGTTGGTGCACAGCGGCATACTGTATCGGGAGGGACGCGATCCCTTGCCCTTCTTCACCGCCCTCGAAAACCTGCGGCGCGCGGGGGAATTGACCGAGCAAGATCTCACCATCGTATTGCGCGCCAGCGGCTCGGAGTCCACGTACGAGGAGGAAATACGGCGGCGTGGTTTGGAGCGCATGATCTCGCTCGCACCGCCGATTTCCAATCAGGAGGCGCTGCGTGAGCAAGCCGAGGCGGATGCGTTGTTGTTGTTCCAAGGCGAGCAATACGACAGGCAGATTCCCGCCAAGGTCTATGAGTATCTGCGCACCGGCCATCCCATTTTGGCTCTGGTCAGTTCGAGTGGCGACACCGCGGCTCTCCTGCGGGAGGCTGGTGGCGCGCAACTGGTGTCGATGAATTCCGTGCCGGCGATCGAAGCCAGTTTGGTCGGGTTTGTCCGTGCACTCATCGACGGGCGAGCTCCCGCGATCAGGCCCGGAGACGCAACAAAGTACTCGCGTCGCGAAAGCTCTATCGTGCTGGCCAAACTGCTCGACAAGGTGTCGAGTGGGTCGCGCGATACATTCTGAATATGCAAGACATCTGTGTGCGCCGCCGGAAAGCATCGCGCCCATCGATAAGAGCCGACATCGTGTGAACGCGCGTGCGCGATTGCACAAGAAGGAAGTGGTCGTCCACGACGATCTCCGATGCATTGTTGCGCCATCTGTGAAAAATATAGACATGTCCGCAAAAAAAATGAGTGTGAGGAAATCGCTGGTTTTCTCATTCGCCCAGAAATACACCACGTTCGTATTTAGCTTTGCCGCGATCATGATCGTGAGCCGACTGCTCACGCCGGAGGAAATCGGGGTATTTTCCGTCGCAACCGGGTTGACGATACTGGCCAATACCTTGCGAACATTTGGCGTCAGCGATTTCCTGGTTCAGGAAGAGCGCCTGACCGAAACGATGATACGTACGTCGTTCACGATCAACCTGATCATCGCGTGGACGCTTGCCGTGGTCCTTTTTGGCAGCAGCTGGGAGCTAGCCGCTTTCTTCAATGATGTTGGTGTCGGACGTGTCGTGCGCGTGGTGAGCGTATCCTTCTTCCTCGTGCCGTTCGGCATTACGGCAATGGCATTGTTGACGCGCGAGCTCGCCTTTGGTGCGTTGTACAAGATCAATACCACCTCAAGTATAACGAGCAGCTTGGTAACGGTCGTCCTCGCGTATGCCGGATTCGGCTACATGAGTATGGCGTGGGCGTCGCTGGCATCCATGATCGTCATGGTGCTGGCATGTGCGCTGTGGGGTTACGAATATCGGGTGCGTGGAATGAGCGTGGCTGGGTGGCGGCATATCCTTCCCTTCGGCGCCAAGATGACCGCGTCGAATATCGTCAAGCAGGTGGGGGAGCAATCCGCGAACGTCGTCATAGGCAAAATGTTGGGTATGGCCGACGTGGGGTTCTATTCCCGCGGCTATGGCCCCATCAACATGTTCAGGGACAAGGTCGTCGATGCGATCGGCGGGGTTGCCTTTCCGGCATTCGCGGCTGAGCACAGGAATTCAGGCACGGCCCCACAGCTATTCATGCGTGCGCTCGTCTATCTGACAGGCATAAGCTGGCCGTTTTTCGCCTTCGCCGCGCTGGCTGCGCCACAGATGATCCGTATTCTGTTTGGCAACCAATGGGACGCGGCCGTGCCCCTGATGCGCTGGCTGTGCGCGGCGGCAATCATCGGCACGCTGACTTACCAGTGCAATCCATTTTTTGTCGCCATTGGTCGGGTAGGCGCGGCTACAACAATCGAGGTGCAATACCAATTGGCCAGGTTGGCGATCGCGGTTGCCGCTGCCTTTTATAGCGTGGAGGCTGTTGCAGCCTCACAAGTGCTCGTCTATCTGATTGCTGCCGCGCTTTATTACCGGAAAATGCATGCATTTCCGCAATTGACAATAGGTAATTGTGTCCGAGCGCTCTTTCCAAGCGTCGTCGTGACGTTGGCGGCCTGTATCGTGCCCGCCGTCATCGCATTCATGCCTGGATTATTCGCACCACATCTGTTTGTAAAGTTTGCCGTATCGTCGATCGGTGCGGGCGCGGGATGGATCATTGGCGCGTTCCTGGTCAGACACCCTCTGTTGGCCGAAGTGGTGAAGGCAATATCGCTACTCGGAAGTTATCTGGCACGCTGGCGCAAGGTGTGACGGCGGCTGGTATGGCAACCGTGTAGGACACGATTGTTTTTGCAGCACAGGAAGAGTGGCGCCATGTTGAACGCAATTTCGATCATGCTTGGGAATGGCAACGCGGCGGGGGCTGAGCGTGCGGCGAAATGCCTGGAGCGCCAAGGGTTCGTTTCCGCGGACTTCCGGCACGAATGGGCAGGCGGAGCACTGGCGGGCTGGTCGCACGCCTCACCTGGCGCCACTGACGCGAGTTCGGCTGTTACCCACTTGGGTGTGGCGTGTTGTGTTGGACCTTTGTGGTACCGCGGACGATTTGGCAGCACCGCGCTGGCGGCACTGATCGAAACCGTGGCCGCTACCGGGAAGATCGACGATGGCGAGCTGCGTGGAAACTTCGCGCTGTTTATTTGCACAGGCAACCACTGCCTGCTGTTGAATGATCCGCTCGGCTTCGTTCGTATTTATGCCAGCGCCGACGGGCGCTTTTACAGCTCAAGCTGGCTCGCGACGTGTGCGTATGCGGGCAGCGTGGAAGTCGATACGGCGGCCGCCACGGAATACGTGCTGCTGGGCGCATCCCATTCGGACGATACGGTGGCACGCGGCGTGACGATCCTGCCACGGAATCGCGTCGTCGACCTTGTCCGGGGGCAACAATGCGAACGTGCGGGGCACGATGCGTGGGACGAGGCGGTTTCTCCAACGTCGTTGGACGCCGCGGTGGAAGCGCTGCTGGCACGCTTTGGCGGCATCAACCGCGAGATCGCGTCGGCTTTTCCCGGCGGCACGCGCGCGGCTTTGTCGGGCGGGTTCGATTCTCGCCTTATCCTTGCCGGCCTCCTTGCCAGCGGTAATCCACCGTCCTTGTTCGTCTACGGCGGGCCTGGAACGTCCGATGTTTCCGTTGCGAGCGTGGTTGCAGCCAGCGTTGGCCTGCCGCTAGAGGTCATCGACAAGCGGGCGTTGGACCAGTCATTGCCGATGCCCGACATGGAGCGCCTCGTGCGTAACGCCTTGTTCTTCGACGGGCTGCCCAACGACGGTATATACGACCGTGGCTCAGACGAGGAAACGCGTCTGGCGCAGACGGAGGGAAATTGCCTGGTATTGAACGGTGGAGGCGGGGAAATCCTCCGCAACTATTTCCACCTGCCGGATAGGCCGTTTCGCTCGCTTGACGTGGTGAGAGCGTTCTACCGTGGATTCGATGCCGAGGTATTCCGTGACCCAAGCGGCCTGGGCGCCTACAGCGAGAGGCTCGCGGCGTCCATGGAACGATGCCTTGGGATGGATGGCGCGATCGCGGGTCGAAAAATGACGCGCAGGCAAGTGGAGCTGTTGTATCCCCTGTTCCGTTGCCATTATTGGATGGCCGTCAACAACAGCGTGGCCGTTCGGCATGGGTATTACGCCACGCCGCTGATCGACGCCGGATTGGTGCGGCTCGCCGCGGGGTTGCCGCTGGCCTGGAAGAACTCGGGCAGGCTCGAGGCCCGGATGATTGCCGAGCTCAACCCGACCTTGGCGAACCAGCTGTCGTCCTATGGCTTCCGATTCAGCGACGGTCCGGGTCCGGCCGCTCGATTCTCCGATTGGACCACACGCAGCCGGCCGATCCTGATGAGGCCATTCATCAACAGTATCCACCGAAAGCTGCGTAGGGCGAGCGCAAGACCCGCTACAATCTCGCACTGTCGCTCGTTGCTTCCTGGTGAGTGGCGGCTGGATTCGGTGCTTGACCTGGCTCGGCTACCCGACGATGCGGCATTCTCGCGTGCGCTCGCGGTGGAGGTGGTCTGGCGTGAACTCATGCGCTGACGGGCGATACGCTCGCGCTGTTGGCGACATGTCCGGTGTACGACGCGCGCACGCTTACTGACTTTGAGGGTGAATAAATGGATTGGGACGCCAACGAGCATTACAAGGAGCAAAGCGTCGCTGTGGGGTATGACGCAGCGCGTTTCTCCAGCATTCCGGGCCGGGTCTTCAATACCTGGGAGCAGCGCGTCATCGCCAAGTGTTTCGCAAGCGTTCCGAAAGGGGCGACGGTGGTCGATATGCCTTGTGGAACCGGTCGCCTCGCCGAGCCGCTGTTGACGCTCGGTTTCCGCGTCCACGGCATGGATATCTCCGCCGAGATGCTCGCGGTGGCGAAACAACGACTCAAGCGCTTCGGTGACCGCTTTACCTCCGAGGTCGCTGATGCGCAGAAAATTCAGGAGAGCCGCGTCGAATACGATGGAGCCCTTTGTGCCCGCGTGCTCATGCATTTTCCACTGGAGCAGCAGATCGAGTTCCTTACGGGCGTCGGTCGCTTGAGCAAAGGGGTCGTCGTCATCAACCACAGCTTTGATTCACCATATCAGCGCTTCCGTCGGGGCATTAAACGTATGCTCGGACATCAGGCTTCCGCTCGATCACCCATCAGCAACGCGGACATCAAAAAGCTGCTTGCGGGAGCCGGACTGCGCGAGGTGAAACGCTATCGCCTGTGGTCGCTGATCAGCGAGGCCGTCTATATCGTCGCCAGGAAGGCATGACATGCGGCCATGTCCATCCAGTCTCTGACCGGCACGACGATGGACGACGTTGCGGCCGCGCTCAACCAACGTGTGCGGTGCCCGGTATGCGGCTCCTGCGCGACATGGGCTTTAGTGGGACAGGCGAACTCACGCGAGAATGCAACGCTATACCGGCTCCGTTGCAAGCGCTGTCTGGAGCAGGTATTCGCAAAAGTGGGAAGGTTGGACCCGGCGCCACCGCGCGGTGGTCGGGAATTGGAAATGGAGCACCAAGCCCTGCTTGCCATGGAGACCCTCTTTCCGGCAGGCGGCGTTTATGGTGCCTTGACGCCAGTCGATTACATCCATTTTGGTGGATACGAAGCGCTGGTTACGCGGCTTTTTGCGGGCGACGGCCTTCTCTACCGCGCGCGGCGCGCCGGCAAACGCGAATTGCCACAAATGTTCCACATGGCGGGAGCGTTGCTGCGAAAGCTGCACGATAGTTGCCCCGACGAAACATCGTTTCGGCCGCTCGACACCGAATCCAAATTGACACACCTGAGCCAGGTCTACGGCGAACAACTGTTCTCGGCGCCCTCCATTTTCGGCGCATTCATTCAACTCCGCGAGGCCGCCGCGCGAATGGCAAGAACACGGGTTGCCTGGACATGGTCGCATGGAGATTTCAAACCGGAAAACGTTTTGTACGATGGACACAAAATTGTCGTATTTGATACGAATTTGAATACTCGCGGTGCGTTTGTCTACGACATTGCGTCCTTCCTGAATCATGTTCGGCTGGGCGCTCGTATCATTGAGTGGGGGACATTACGGCATTATCGCCAGATCGAAGCCGCGTTTCTTTCGGGATACGGCGGCTTAGATGCTCCGCAGATGATGGCGTTACGCTGGGCGCAACTCTATTTCATGCTGTGTTATTACGGCAGATATGCGCGACGCGGGAGAATGGCAAGAATTTACGCTCAATGGAGGATTGGCGGGCTGATCCGCGGCGCCGTCAAGGAACTCACGAAAGCCTGACGCTGACGACCGTCGGCCTGACGCGATTCCTCTATGTTTCGACGGAAGTGCTCTCGCAAGCCGCAAAATCGCGCATGCTTGCCATATCCGAGATCGTGTGACGCGCCGCTTTGTCCGTCTGCGGCAACCGTGACGCGTGGAAGCCTGCAGGGCTGCTCCGTCTTCCTGGATTAAATATCGACCATGAAAGATGCCAGAGTCAACGAGATCGATTTGCTGAGGTTTTTTGCAGCCATGGCGGTCGTGCTTTTCCACTACTCGTTCAGGGGCTACGCGGCGGACGGCATGTCGCTCGTGCCGCATCCTGCGCTGGCGCCGTATTCGAAGTATGGCTATCTCGGTGTTGAGCTATTCTTCATGATTAGCGGGTTTGTCATTCTGATGAGCGCGGCCAGCGGTAACCTGGCGCAATTCGTTGCCTCCCGAATGGCTCGTCTGTACCCGGCGTTCTGGGCCTGCTGCACCATAAGCTTCCTCGTCATCATCTTTGCCGGAGATCCTCGTTACACCGCCTCCTTGGATCAATATCTTCTCAATATGACGATGCTTAGTGGTTTCCTCCGGGTTCCGTCCATGGATGGTGTGTATTGGTCCATATTCGTCGAGATGAGGTTTTACGCCCTGGTTGCGATTCTCCTATTCATCGGGAAAATACATCGAGCGGAACTGTTTTCCGTCCTTTGGCTGATCGCCTCGGTTGCCTTGGAGTTGTTTCCTTCGTATGGCCTTCGCTACATTTTCCTCGTGGATTATTCGGCTTACTTCATCGCCGGCGCCATCTGTTACCTGATCTGGTCCAATGGCTTTTCACCGGTAAAAATGGTCGTGCTTGGCGCGTCGTGGATTTTGGCGATCTTTCAGTCGTTACGCCAGCTACCCGCCTTTGAGCATCACTATGATGTCGGTATGAATGAATTTATAGTTGTCGGAATGATTACCGCGTTTTTTCTGGTCATGCTCCGAATTTCATTTGGTGGGATCGGCTTCATCGGCAAGCGGTCCTGGGTATTTGTTGGGGCGCTGACCTATCCCCTCTATCTCGTCCATCAGAATGTGGGGTATATCATTTTTAATGGCGCCTATGGGAAAATGAATTCCGATGCAGTTTTCTGTGGCACCATTGTCGTGGTGCTGAGTGTGGCTTACGGCGTGAACAGGTTTGTGGAAAGGCCGCTCGCCGGGCGAATGAAGCATGCCATTGTCAGATTCTTCGATACTGCATGGCGACTCAGAAGGCATGAGTCTGCTTGAAGTCCTGTCGCCAATGGATCACTGGGTCATTGTGGTAGCGCAGCGTAGGCATACGGGCCATGATGTTCGTTCCAAGGCACCCCTACGACCCCATTTACATTGGTTTGACCCATGGCGGCTTCTACGCGTTGGATTCCTTGACGAGGGGCCGGTTGATGTTTGTACTTGTTTTGCAGATCACGTTTCTCTTGTTGCTGGGGATCGCGCTGGCGTGCCTGGGAATATATTTCCCCTTTCCTTCGCCGCTGATACGACGCTGGTTGCCTCCGCGCAGGCGTTGGCCGGAGTTGCAGGTCAGGCGTTGGCTGGCAGTTGGCCGGGTACACCCAGCGTTTCTGCACTATTTTTGCCGCGACCCGGAGCGATCGTCGCCGCCGGGCGAAAGCACATTAGCTCCGGCAGATGGTTTGGTAACCAGCGCCGAGATTCGCGACGGGGTGCGTTACCTCGTCATAGCGTTGAGTTTCTGGGACGTGCACGTGCAACGAAGCCCCTTGGCAGGAAAGGTGGTCAGCATCCGGTCGCATGGCGCGGATTTCATGGATGGCGAGGGGCGGGAATTCGCCTTCCTGCGTGAGAAGCCCTGCCCCGTACAGACGCGTCTGGTCATCGCAACCGACCTTGGACAGATGGCCGTGCGCTTGATTACGAGCCTTGCCGCGCGGCGTATTGAGACGTGGGTGGGAGAGGGGGACGAGATAGAACGCGGTCAGCGGATCGGCAGAATATTATTGGGCAGCACTGTAGTTCTTGAGCTGCCGGCGTCCTTGGAATTGCTGGTGCGAAAAGGCGATCGCGTTTGGGCGGGCCGGACCGAAGTGGCCAAGGGGCCCTCTGCGCAATGAATGCTTTTTTCTGGACGGATGGCCATCTGGGTTGGAGTTTTTTTTCGCTCCTCGTTTTCGCTGGACTGTGGTTGCTGTTAGCCGACCTGGTATGGCGGTTGAAGGCCATCAGCATTGGACGCCTTGCCGTTGCGCTGGTGATTGGCTGGCTCATTGGCGTCGGTCTAATTTTCGTCGGCTTCCATTTCAGCCATTGGTAACCGCCAGCTTCCGTCCTGCGTTGCATGCCGATATGGCGGATGTGGCGCCGCCTGTTGCTGGAGGAGCCGCGCCCCGTTTGTGCTCGTCATCCCCGCGAGGCGGTTTCCACGGTCGAAGGCAATGGCTGCGAGGCTTGTTCCCGCTTACGGGAACGACGGCGCTTTTCCGAGGTTCGCCATCAGCGGCAGCCGCTCGTATCGGTCAATGAGGCGCCGAACGCGGCAGGATCGCGAAATTGGGATAATTGTTGTAGGCGGTTTTGCCCAACGGCTTCACGCTGCGCGATTCAAACAAGTCCCACGCAGCTTGGGCGTCGGGCAAACCGCTGTCCGCGGCGGCGGCGACACCGATCTGGAAATTGGCCGGAAAGCCGGTGGCCGCATAGGCAAACCCTGGCATTTCGCTCATCTGTCGTGGCTTGCCGTCGAGTTTTGCCGCGGCCGTGACCATCGCTGGCGAGTTGCAGGCCAGGCCCGCGAGGGTGGGGAAGGTAGCGGCATAGACGGCGCTGTACGACGGCAACCAATTGCCAGCGGCATCCTTGACCTGGGCGTTGTAGGCCGATGCTTGCAGCCAGCAATACCCTTGGCTGTCGCGCTGCCAGTCGGTCATCAAGCCGATCTCAAACTTCGCCAACCAGTCGCGGAAGGCTTTCGCGCCGGCAAAACCCAGCTCGTGGGCATGACCCACCGACCAGGTGAGGAAGTTGTGCTGCCACGGAGCCATGGCATTCTTCTGGCCGCCGTTGATGCTGTAGATGGCGCCCTCGTCCATCAACCCCAGCGGGTTCGCGTCGGGATTGTGGGTGTATTTGGCGTTCCACTCGGCGAGCGAGTTCTCCACATCGGCAGTGAACTCCACCTTCAACGGATGCTGGTCGGGCAGCAGCCAGGCCGCATCGGCCATCTCGCGCAAGACCCAGGCCTTGCCGCGCACCTGACTGTGCGACTTGTCGATCAGGCCCTTGCTGTAGCCGCGATAGGCTTCGTTCGACACCAGTTCGTTGTAGGAGGCGCCAAAAGCCAGCTCGGACATGTAGTAGTAATCGCCGGTCACCAGGTAGGGCAGGTACGCGCCGGATGGCTGGTGGGCGTTGTCCCATACATGCGGGTTGCCGGTGTCGTAGCGAGCCGTGGTGCAGGTGCTGACGACGTGGTTGTTGACGCAGTTCGGCAACATGTCGGCCTGGTAGGCCGCGGCCTTGGGGCTGGTCCCCGCCGCTACGCGGCTGGCGTATCCCCAATCGAGGATGGTGACATTGGGATGCTTCTGGATGCTGACCGGAAACCCGGTTTGCTCGTCCCGGTAGTGGCTGCTGTAGGTGCCCAGCGCATCGGTGTTGGCCAACATCCAGTGATAGGCGCGTATATCGGGGTGAACGATGTAGACGCTGCTCCAGCGTGGCAGGGGACCGATCGCGGGCTGCGCGCCGGCGTTGCCCATGTGGGCCGTCTGGTCGCAGTGATCCAGCGGTGCGCAGGATTGCCGCAGGCCGGCGAGGAACGATTCGTCAGGCGTCAGCGGCATGTAGCGCGACACGGCCTTGCTGGCCTGGATGTACTGGGTGTCCTGTTGCAGGTAGACCTGGGGCTGGGCGTTGTTCCACCACAACTGCTTGTGCCAGCGCGTATAGGCGTATTGGGTGAGGGCGGGGCTGGTGTAGCTGGCGGTGCCGGAGGTAAGGGTGGCGGTGTATTGCGGTTGGCTTTGTGGCGCGAACGCTGCACTGTTCTCGACGATGATGTCGGTGCGGATGTCGCCCACCGTGCCGGGCGTGGCACCGGCGTAGGCGCGTACGGCGAAGAACACCCGAAGGTTGGGATTCTCCGTGCCATCGGCCGCCGTCACCGGGGCGTTCAGCACCCACTCGCTCACCAGCGGGCCGGAAAGCCACAGGTCGCACTGGCGATTCCATGGTTTGCATGTTGTCTTGCTCGCCTGTTGCAGCACTGCCCGGGCATCAGCCGCGTACGTCTTGCCGCCCATGTCGAACGCCACCGCGGCGTTGTAGTCGGTGGCCAGCACCTGCGCCAGGCTGACTGGAGCCGCCAGCGCGGACGTCGGAGGAGCCGGCTGCGTTGAAAGCGATAGCGGCACGCTGGCCTTGCCGGCTAGCGACGGCAGAGCCACCGACAACACGGCATGGCGCAGGCTGCCATCGGCATGGGTGGCTTTGGCATCGACCTGCAGCGGCACCGGTCGACCATCGAACGTCGCGACCAGGTCCGATCCTCGCGGTACGTCGCCCTCCTTGAAAACCTGGCCGAAGGTGGTCGCCACATGGTTTTGTCTGCCACGGGCCTGGCTTATCACCGTGTCGGTGACTAGCGTTGCCGCGGTCGCCTGTTGCGCCCAAATCAACAACCCGATCGCGCAGGCATGCATCAGCTTTTCGATCGCCGCGTTCATGTAGGTACTCCCGCGTTTTCTTCGGCGGCTGCGAACCCACGGCATCGGGCGGACGACGATGAATCATCCAGCCTCCGAGCCCGCGCCGTGTCTGTAGCCCCGGTCGTGAGTCGTAGGTGCCCGACGGCACCCGCGAGCACATAAGGAGAACACCTTCGCAGCTTTGCGGGTGCGCCACAACTGGGCCGTTTCGTGCACCGGTTACAGGGCGGCCGAGGCCGCATGGCTGGCCGGGCGAGGCCGGGGATTGCGCGGATGCGACGAGCTTCCCCATCATGGCGAATGGCGTGCCTGCCAACGGATGCGCGACCGCCAGCGCTGGAAGGCGGATAGCCTCCACAGCGTTGGCGCGGGCGCGATGAGGGGTTTTAGCGTGCTGAGCGATGCGACTGGCGCGAGACGGGCGTCGGTTCGCCAGCCCGCGACCTCGTCCGACGGCAGATGCTCACCAGCGGACGTCCGTTGTTCGCGTCATACGATGTGCCTTCTGCGGCGCGGCAGCCGTCATAGTCCCTGACGCGCGAAAGCGATGGAAGGACGACCACCGACAGCATTTTCGCGCCCGCGGGTTTCTGCGGAGCCGACGGCGTAAGCGTGACCTGCGATGGCCGGCTGGAAGCCCCGGCGGTTGCTGGAGATGTGACGGGGCGTACGTGCGTTGCGGCGGCGCGCAAGGTTCCGAGGTATGTGAGCACCTTGGACGGAGTGCGCATGACGCGGAAGAACGGGTCAAGACCAATCCGTTTCAGCTTCAGGCCCCCGAGCGTCGGCGTCGGTGCGGATGCGACTGGCGTAGAGGGAGCAGGCGCGGGCGTGGACAGGGCCGGTGTGGAAGGCAAGGGCCCCGCCGGCGGGTTTGCGGGTGAATTCGGTGTGTCGGTGGTGTCTGGCGTCGCGGGTTCCAGCGGGATGATGAGCGTGGTCGGTGGGACGGGGTTGATGATTGGTGCCTGATCACCTGCCGTCTCTGAAGCCGACCGCGGCAGCAGGGCGAAGTTGGGGTAGTTGTTGTAGGCATCGGCCCCGGTCGGCTTCACGCTGCGCGATTCAAACAAGTCCCACGCAGCTTGGGCGTCGGGCAAA
>JBIQMK010000020.1:21992-23588 GCA_044463365.1 Rhodanobacter sp.
AACACCCGAAGGTTGGGATTCTCCGTGCCATCGGCCGCCGTCACCGGGGCGTTCACTACCCACTCGCTCACCAGCGGGCCGGAAAGCCACAGGTCGCACTGCGTACCCCAGGGCGTGCACGTCTTGGCGTTGCTGGCTGTCTGCAGCAGCTTGCGGGCGCTGGCGGTGTAGGGCTTGCCGTCGACGGTGAGCGCGACGTTGGCGTCGTAGCTCGTCGACAACAGCTGCGAAAGGGTGACGGTGCCGGCAGGGTTGGCCGGGGCCGTCTGTGTGGTCAGCGTCAGCGGCAACGTGGCGTTGCCGGGCAGCGACGGCACCATCGCTGTCATGACGGCGTGGCGCAGGCTGCCATCCGGGTTGGTGGCCTTGGTATCCACCTGAAGGGGGACCGGGTGGCCGTCGAGGCTGGCGCTGACCGTGGCGCCGGCGGGGACGTCGCCAGCCTTGAACACCTGGCCGAATGTCACCGGCACACTGCTCTGGGCCTGCGTGGCTTGGCTGACGACGGTGTTGGTCAGCACCGTGGCGGCGCGCGCATGCGTCGCGCCCAGAAGCACGCCGGCACAGGCAATAATCCACTTTCGGGCAACGTGCGCGGGTCGACCACTCGCTATGGGCGAGCGTGATGGTTGGTTTGCGTTCATTTGCTCGTCTGCCTTGCATCCGCTGAATCGCGTGAGGGCGTAGCCCCCACCTTCCTAGTTGCTTGGACGCAGCCCCCTGTCCACCCAGAGGTGGTGGCTTTGTCTCGCTCTTGACACCAAGTCGACGCAGCAGAACCGCCGCGTCAGGCACATGGGTCGGATTGCAGGCTATAGAAGACCATCGCGGCGAACTGCGCGCTGTGGCACAGATTGACCATTCAGATCAGTTCGTTAGGTGCCGCTCACGCCGCGAGGTCGACCGGTACTTGGTGGCCGTTGCCCGGAAGGCTCCGATGCGGACCCAGGCTGGGCGAACCGGCCTCGCGGCTGGCGATCGGCGCCGCTTTGAGTGTCGAAAATGTTTACGTTCTGTGTAGAGCTGAATTGCCTTTCGAGTAAAATAAACATAAATATCATATACTTATGTTGTGGCATGCACTTTGCTTTATATCGGCGCATCAACTTTTGTCCGATTTCCCAAGGAGCCACACCATGAAGACAATCAAGTATCTCGGGCTCGCCGGCTTCGCCGCTGCCAGCCTGTTCGCGTCGCAAGCGTTCGCGACGCCGTGCGCGGCCGGCTTCGATGGCGGCCCGACCTGCATCGCCACGACGAATTCCTATGGCGAACACACGCTGGAACAGATCCTCGGCGCAGCCGGCACGGACGGCAGCATTTTCTCCGCAGGCAATGGCATCAACCCCTACACCCAGCAGCTGAACCCCGCCAGCTACTGGGCCGTCGCTGGCACCGGCGGCAGCGAGAACACGGTGATGTTGACCCTCACTGGCAATGCTGCCGGGCTGACCTTCGGCATCTTCGATCCGACCAACATCACCAATACGCTGACCTTGTTCAGCGGCGCCACGGCCGGTTACACCACGACGCTGAAGACCAACGGCCTGGGTGGTTTTGCCGCGACCTATTACTCGGCGGATCCGCTTGCTGCAT
>JBIQMK010000021.1:0-22663 GCA_044463365.1 Rhodanobacter sp.
TGCCGCTCGGGGCTTGGCCCGGGGCTTTGGCGGCCGGCTTGGCGCCGGCAGGGGCGGCAGGCTGCCACGGCGTGGCCTTGGCCGGGGCGCCGGCCTTGACCTTCTGCAGCCCGGAAACCACTACCGCATCCCCCGCGGCGAGACCACCGTTGACCACCCACTGGCCGTTGCGCATGTCGGTGGTGGTGATGTCCTTGCGCGCGACCTTGCCGTCGGCGCCCACGACCATCACGTAGGCGCCGGCGGTATCACGCTGCACCGCCGCCTGCGGCAGCAGGAATACGTTGTGCTGCTGGCCGAGGTTGGCGGTCAGGGTGACGTACATGCCGGGCAACAGCGTGCGTTGCGGGTTGGGGATGGTGGCGCGCAGGTCGACTGCGCCCGTGGCCGGGTTGACCGAGGTGTCGGAAAAATCCAGCACGCCGGGCTGTGCATAGGTGCTGCCGTCGGGCAAGGTGACCCGCACGCTGGTCTTGTTGGCGTCGGCGAGGGTGACGTTGCCGCTGCGCTGTGCACTGCGCATCTGCTCCAACGCGGCCACGCTCATGGTGAAGTTCACGTACAGCGGATCGATCTGGTCCACCGTGGTCAGCAAGGTGGCCTCGCCATTGCCCACCAGTGCGCCTTCGGTCACCTGCTGCTGGCCGGCGCGCCCGTCGATGGGCGACGTCACGTAGGCATAGCCCAGATTGATGCGGGCCGTTTCCACGTTGGCACGCGCGGCCTGCACGGCGGCGGCGGAATTGCGCTCAGCGGCCAGCGCATTGTCGAGATCGGCCTTGGACACGTAACCCTTCGGCGCCAGTTCGCGCACGCGCTGCGCGGTGGCCTTGTCGTTGGTCGCCGTCGCCGTCGCCTGCGCCAGGGACGCCTGCGCGGCATTGAGCACTGCCTTGAGCGGCGCCGGGTCGATCTGGAAAAGCAGCTGGCCCTTCTTGACGTCGGTGCCTTCCTCGTAGGTGCGCTTCAGCAGCACGCCGGCAACGCGGGCGCGCACGTCGGCGCTGCGGTACGGCGACAGCCGCCCCACCAGGTCGCGCGTCAGCGGTGCGTTCTGCGGCTGCACCTTGAGCACACCCACTTCAGGCGGGGGCATTTGCGGCGGGCCTTGCTCCTTGCCTTTGCCGCCGCAGGCCGCCAGGGCGAGCAGGGCGAGGCACAACGGTGCGCGCAGTAGAGAGGACTTCATGGCTGCTCCAGAACGATGCTTGATCGAGGAAGAGGGGACCACCGACACACGACTGCAGATCCTGGGGGCGAGATGCTGCGCCGTGCCTCGGCTGTGTGGTGTCAATGGGTTGCAGCCGGCAGCGGTGTACCCGACGGGTCCGTGATCCCACGAAGCGTCCGGGCACCAGCCGGCGAGACTATACCGGACAGTTTACATTTTAAATCGGGCGTGAATCCACCCATTGACACGCGTTGTGGTGGTATGGACAGCGCCCGCACGCACCCGGTGCCGCATGTGCCTGCACGCCGCGCCAATGGATCACCGCCCGCACGAAATATGCAAGTGGCGGAGGTCGGTGGTGGCGCTTCGCGACGCGGCAGTATTCTGGGGCGACGTTGCATGACGCCATTTTGTTTTCACTGCCCAGTAGAAGCCATGAATGCGATCCAAGCGACCACCGCCACATCCCCCCGCCTTGCCGTGCTCGATGCCCTGAAAACCCAGGGGCTCGAAGCGTCGCAGCTGGCGGAGGCCAACGTCTTTACCGATGTCTTTTTTTCCCGCATGGCGTCGGGCGACATGGACGCGCACACGCCGCAGCAGTGGGCCGGGCTGATCGCGGTGTTGCTTCAGTTCATGGAACGCCGGCCCAGCGGACAGGCGCTGGTGCGCGTGCTCGGTGCGGTGCCCGGGCATCCGGGCCGCAGCCTGTTGCAGGTGGTCACCGACGACATGCCGTTCCTGGTCGATACCGTCAGCATGATGGTGACCGAAAGCGGGCAGTCGATACAGGCAGTGATCCACCCGGTGTTGAATGCCGTACGCGACGCCGACGGGCAGCTTGTGCGGCTCGGTGACGACGCCGGCGTCCCGGAGTCGGTCATGCATTTCGAGATCGACCGTATCGTCGACGAGCCGCTGTGTTCGCGCCTGCAGGCGCAGGTCGCCGATGCACTGAACGATGTGCGCCAGGCCGTGGGCGACTGGTCGGCCATGCGCGACAAGGCCCTGGCGATCGCCGCCGACCTGCCGCAGCGCAAGCTGTCGCTGGACGCCGATTCGGTGCGCGAGGCGGCGGACTTCCTGCGCTGGATGGCCGACGACAACTTCACCTTCTTCGGCTACCGCCAGTACGAGGTGGTGGCCGCCGATGGCGAGCAGGTGCTGCGCGCGGTGGATGGCACCGGGCTGGGCATCCTGCGCCACAACGATCATTCGCTGGCGCCGCGGTCGGTGCGCACGCTGGCGGCCAGCGCGTTGCCGCACTCGGGCGCGGCCGACGCCATCATCCTCACCAAGACCAACGCCCGCTCGCGCGTGCATCGCAGCGGCTACATGGATTACGTGGGCGTGCTGAAATTCGACGCCAGCGGCAAGGCGGTGGCGGAGGAGCGCTTCATCGGCATGTTCTCCTCCAGCGCCTACATGACGCGGCCACAGGACGTGCCGCTGGTGCGGCACAAGGTCGAGTCGGTGCTGGTGCGCTCGGGGCTCAAGCGTGATTCCCACTCCGGCAAATCGTTGCGGCACATCCTGGAAGTCCTGCCGCGCGACGAATTGTTCCAGAGCAACGAGGACGAGCTGTTCGCCACCGCCACCGGCATCCTGGAGTTGCGCCAGCGTGCGCGCACGCGGCTGTTCGTTCGCCGCGACCGCTACGACCGTTTCTTCGCCTGCCTGGTGTTCGTGCCGCGCGAACGCTTCAACACCTCGGTGCGTGAGCGCATCGAGGCGTTGCTGGGCGAGGCGCTGCATGCCGGGCAGGTGGATTCCTCGGTACAGATGGGCGAGGCCGCATTGACCCGGCTGCACGTGACGGTGCGACCGCGCCTCGGCGATCACCCCGATTACGACCTGGCGACGCTGGAACACGGCGTCGAGGCGATCGTGCGGAACTGGCACGACGACGTGCGCGACGCCCTGGTGCGCTCGCACGGCGAGCACGAGGGCCTGCTGCTGGCCAAGGGCTTCAGCAAGTCGATGCCGCCGGGCTACGTCGATGACGTGAGCCCCGCCGTGGCCGCCGAGGACATTCGTACGCTGTCGCAGTTGTCGGGCGAGAACGCGCTGCGGATGTCGTTCTATCACCCGCTGAAGGCGCCGGAGACGCTGCGCTTCAAGATCTTCCGCAGCGGGGGCGACATCGCCCTGTCCGAGGTGTTGCCGCAACTGGAGAACCTGGGCCTGCGCGTGCTCACCGAGCACGTCTACGAAATCCCCTGCGACGGCGCCACGCTGTCGATCCAGGATTTCGAGGTGCAGCTGGCCGGCAAGCTCACCTTCAGCGTGGAACAGGTCGGTACCTTGTTCGAAGAGGCGTTCGAGCAGATCTGGCGCGGCAACGCGGAGAACGATGGCTTCAACCGCCTGGTGCTGGGCGCCAAGCTCAGCTGGCGCCAGATCGCCATGCTGCGCGGTTATTGCAAATACCTGTTGCAGACGGGTGCGGCGTTCTCGCAGGCCTATATGGAAGACACGCTCAACCGCTATCCGGCCATCACCGGCTTGCTGGTGGAGCTGTTCCTGGCGCGCTTCGACCCGCGGCGCGAGGACCTGGACGCCGAGGCGCTGAAGACGGCCGGCGCCACGCTGGCGGCCGAGATGGAAGCGCTGATCCCGGCGAACGTGCAGAGCGCGCAGCCCTCGCTGATCGCCGATCTCGGCGCCTCGCTGTCGCGTCCGCGCGAACAGCAGGTGCAGGCGGTCGAAAGCGCCATCGGCGTGCTGCTGGAGAACGTCGCCAGCCTGGACGAGGACCGCATCCTGCGCAGCTTCGTCAGCGTCATCGGCGCCACGTTGCGCACCAGTTTCTTCCAGCAGCACGATGGCGCGCCGCGCGACTACATCAGCTACAAGCTCGATCCACATCTGGTGCCCGGCTTGCCCAAGCCGGTCCCCTATCGCGAGATCTGGGTGTGCGCGCCAAGGGTCGAGGGCATCCACCTGCGCTTCGGCGCGGTGGCGCGCGGCGGCCTGCGCTGGTCCGACCGGCGCGAGGATTTCCGTACCGAGGTGCTGGGCCTGGTGAAGGCGCAGATGGTGAAGAACACGGTCATCGTGCCGGTCGGTTCCAAGGGCGGGTTCTTCGTCAAGCGGCCGCCGGTCGATGGGGACCGCGACGCGCAGCTGGCCGAGGGCATCGCCTGCTACCGCATCTTCATCAACGGCCTGCTCGACATCACCGACAACCTGGTCGAGGGCGAGGTGGTCCATCCACGCGACGTGGTGCGGCATGACGGCGACGATCCGTACCTGGTGGTGGCGGCCGACAAGGGCACGGCGTCGTTTTCCGACATCGCCAACGCCATCTCGATCGAGCACGACTACTGGCTGGGCGACGCGTTCGCCTCCGGTGGTTCGCACGGTTACGACCACAAGGGCATGGGCATCACGGCGCGCGGCGCGTGGGAATCGGTCAAGCGCCACTTCCGTTCGCTGGGCGTGGATACGCAGTCGCAGGATTTCACCTGCGTGGGCATCGGCGACATGTCCGGCGACGTGTTCGGCAACGGCATGCTGTTGTCCGAGCACATCAGGCTGGTGGCGGCGTTCGATCATCGCCACGTCTTCCTCGACCCCGCGCCCGACGCCGCGCGTTCCTTCGCCGAGCGCCAGCGCCTGTTCGACAAGCCGCGTTCCAGCTGGGACGACTACGACCGTTCGCTGATCTCCAGCGGTGGCGGCGTGTATCCGCGCAGCGCCAAGTCGATCCCGATCTCGGCCGAAGCGCGCAGCGCGCTGGGACTGAAGGAGGATGTCGAGCACCTGGCGCCGAGCGAATTGCTCAGCGCGATCCTCAAGGCGCCGGTCGACCTGCTGTGGAACGGCGGCATCGGCACCTACGTCAAGGCCGCCAGCGAAAGCCACGCCGACGTGCGCGACCGCGCCAACAACGCGCTGCGCGTGGACGGCGGCGAGCTGCGCTGCAAGGTGGTGGGCGAGGGCGGCAACCTGGGCTTCACCCAGAAGGGTCGCATCGAGGCGGCGCAGAACGGCGTGCTGCTCAATACCGACTTCATCGACAACTCCGCCGGCGTGGACACCTCCGACCACGAGGTCAACATCAAGATTCTGTTGAACGATGCGGTGAAGCGCAGCGAGCTCAGCGTTGACGCCCGCAACGAGCAACTGGCGTCGATGACGGAAGAGGTGGGCAAGCTGGTGCTGTGGGACAACTACCGGCAGAACCAGGCGATCACGCTGATGGAGCACCAGTCGGTGCGCCGGCTCGGTTCCATGGCCCATTTCATCCGCACGCTGGAGGCCGAGGGCACGCTGGACCGCCAGGTGGAAAACCTGCCCTCGGATGCCGAACTGGCCGAACGCAAGAGTCGCGAGCAGGGCCTGAGCCGGCCGGAACTGGCAGTGTTGCTGTCCTACGACAAGATGCGGTTGTTCCAGCAACTGCTCGATTCGGACGTGCCGGAGGATCCCTACCTGTCGCGCGAGCTGGTGCGCTATTTTCCCGAGCCGCTGCACGAGAAATACGCCGAACACATGCAGCGCCACCGCCTGAAGCGCGAGATCATCGCCACCGCGGTCACCAACTCCACCATCAACCGCATGGGCGCCACCTTCATGATGCGCATGCAGGAGGACACCGGGAAGGGGCCCGCGGCGATCGCCAAGGCGTATACCGCGGCGCGCGAGATTCTCGATGCCCGCGAGCTGTGGGCCGAGATCGAGGCGCTGGACAGCAAGGTGGCCGAAGGCACGCAGATCGACGCCATCCTGAAGATCTGGGCGCTGCTGCGGCACATGACACGCTGGCTGCTGAACCGGCCGGGCGGCACGCTGGACATCGCGGCCAACGTCGAGCGCTACCAGGGCGTCGTGTCCGAACTGCGCAAGGCCTTGCCGCACGTGCTTGGCAAGGCCGGGCAGGGCGATTTCACCTGCGACCGCGAGAAGTGGGAAGGCTTGGGCATGCCGTCCGCGCTGGCCTTGCGGCTGGCGCGCATGCCGGATCTGCGCGCCGCGCTGGACATGGCCGAAATCGCCCGGCAAAGCGACGAGCCGATCGAGAAAGTGGCCCGCATCTTCTATGAACTGGGCGAAGCGCTGGACCTGGGCTGGTTGCGCGACCAGATCGAGGCCTTGCCGGTGGAAGGTCACTGGCACGCCCAGGCGCGCGGCTCATTGCTGGACGAGCTGAACCAGCAGCACCGCGCGCTGGCGCAGCAGGTGTTGGGCATGGACGTGGACGAGAACAGCGGCGTGTCCGCGGTGCAGGCGTGGTTGCAGCGCGACGACGCCACGCTGCACCACACGCGCAGCATGCTGGCCGAGATCCTCACCCAGAATGCCGACTACCCCATCGCGTCGGTGGCCGTCAGGCGATTGGCGCAACTGGCGCAGCTGCCGGTTTGAAGTTGGAGTTTCCCGCGGGTTGACCCCACCTCTTCCCTCCCGTGCGGGCAGGAAAGGGTATTACGGCAAGCTCTGACCATGGCGGATTTGCCTTTGGCTCCTCCCCCTGCTTGCAGGGGGAGGTTGGGAGGGGGGCGGCGTGCGGGAAAGCGGGAGGCTTTAGGGCGCCGCTCCCGCTCTGTCGTATCCTTCAGCCTTCTCCCGCCAGCCAGGGTTCCCGATGCGTTTTGCCTTTGTCGCCAGCGATACCCCCGTGGCCCAGCAGGCGCGCGATGCATTGGTGCAGCAATACGGCGACGTGCCGCCAGGCCAGGCCGAGCTGATCGTGGCGCTGGGCGGTGACGGGTTCATGCTGCGCACCTTGCACGCCTATCGCGACCTGGACGTGCCGGTGTATGGCATGAAGCTGGGGCAGGTCGGCTTCCTGATGAACATGCATCGGCTCGACCACCTGCCCGAACGCATCGAGCGGGCGCACGTGGCGTCGCTGTTTCCGCTGGAAATGCGGGTGACCGACGTGGCCGGCGGCACCCATGTGGCGATGGCGTTCAACGAGGTGTCGCTGTTGCGCCAGAGCAACCAGGCCGCGCATCTGCAGGTGCAATTGAACGGCACGGTGAAATTGCCGTCGCTGGTGTGCGACGGCATCATGGTTTCGACGCCCGCCGGTTCCACCGCCTACAACCTGTCCGCCCACGGGCCGATCCTGCCGCTGGACGCCAACGTGCTGGCGCTGACCCCGATCAGCCCGTTCCGCCCCCGCCGCTGGCGCGGCGCCATTCTCCCGCACCGCACGGAAGTGGCGTTTCGTGTCATCGACCCGGGCAAGCGCCCGGTCAGCGCCACCGCCGATTTCCATGAAGTGCGCGACGTGCTGACCGTGACGATCCGGCAATCGGGCGACCAGGGCGTGCGGCTGCTGTTCGACCCCGAGCACAATCTTGAGCAGCGGATACTGGATGAGCAGTTTGCGGCGGAGTAGAAGAGCGCCCCCATTCGCCTTCGGCACCTTCCCCCGTAAACGGGGGAAGGGAACTGGCTGTTTCGAAGTAGCTCAACGATTCCTTCCCCCGTTTACGAGGGAAGGTGCCCGGCAGGGCGGACGGGGGCAAGACTCCGCTCCACACCCCACCTTTGCTAGATTCAAACCATCTCCCCATCAGGCACAGGACGCATGACCACTCTTCCCGTCGACGCGCACGATCCAGCTGCTGTCGACGACAACCGTCTCGTCGTGGCGATTTCCTCGCGCGCGCTGTTCGATCTCGGCGACAGTCACGCCTTGTTCGAACGCGAGGGGCTGGACGCCTACCGTTCGTTCCAGATCGATCACGAGGACGAGATCCTGCGGCCCGGCGTGGCCTTTCCACTGGTGCAGAAGCTGCTCGGCCTGAACAAGCTGGCCGGCGATACGCCGCCGGTGGAAGTGATCCTGCTGTCGCGCAACTCCGGCGATACCGGCCTGCGCATTTTCAACGCGATCCAGCACTACAAGCTGGAGATCAGCCGCGCCGCCTTCACCAGCGGCGCGCCGACGTCCGATTACATCGCACCGTTCAAGGCGGATCTTTTTCTTTCCGCCAACGCCGAGGACGTCGGTCGCGCGCTCGCCGCCGGCGTGGCCGCCGCCACCATCCTGCCCAGCACGGCCGCGCCGCGCGCCAGCGAGCAGTTGCGCATCGCGTTCGATGGCGATGCCGTGCTGTTCGGCGACGAAGGTGAACGCGTGTCGCGCGAGGAAGGGCTGGAAGCGTTCCATCGCAGCGAGGCCGAGCACGCCGCCGAGCCGCTTTCGGTAGGCCCGTTCCGCGGCTTCCTCACCGCGCTGCATCGCTTGCAGGCGGCATTTCCCGCCGAAGATTCACCCATCCGCACGGCCTTGGTCACCGCCCGTTCCGCGCCGGCGCACAAACGCGTCATTCTCACCTTGCGCCGCTGGGGCGTGCGTATCGACGAGGCGCTGTTCCTGGGCGGTCGCGACAAGGGGCCGTTCCTGGATGCCTTCGGCGCCGACATCTTTTTCGACGACTCGCCGGCCAACGTGGAGTCCGCGCGCAAGCATGTGGCGACGGGGCATGTGCCTCACGGCGTCAGCAACCGGTGAGCCGTGGCGGCATTGCGCCGCCGACCCTCACACCACCCGGGTGCGTTTCCACCAGCGCGTGACCTTGTCCTCGCGCACGAAGGTGAACAGGCCCGCGCCCAGGATGATCGCGATGCCGACCAGCATCGGCCAATCCAGCCGATCGTTGAACAGCACGTAGCCCAGCAGCACGGCCCACAGCATCTGGCTGTATTGGGTCGGTGCCACGAGGTTGGCCGGCGCCCGGCGCGTGGCCAGCATCAGCAGTACGGCGCCGGCCGCGGCCAGTAGCCCGTAGCCGAGCAGCAGGAGCCATTGGTCCGGTCGCGGCCATTGAAAACGGGCCAGCATCAGCGCGCCGGCAAGCAGCATCGAGCCGACCACCCCGGCGCCATACAGCGTGATGCGCTTCTCGTGCGGGCCGGCCAGGCGCAGCGCGATCATCGATACCGCGCCGGCGAGGCCGCAAACGACCGCGGCCAGATGGCCGGCGCCGAGCACGCGGAATCCCGGCCGCAACACCACCATCACGCCGAGGAACCCGGCCACTACGGCCGACCATCGGCGCCAGCCGACATGCTCCTTCAGCACCAGCACGGACAAGATGGTCACGAAGATCGGCATCAGGAAAATCAGCGCGAAGGCCTCCGCCATCGGCAGCGCGGTGAAGGCCATTACGGCGGACGTGGTGCCGATGGCGCTGGCCACCGCGCGCACCAGCCACAGGCCCTGGCGTTCCGCCAGAACTGTTTCCCGCCAGCGATCGCCGTCACTCTTGATGAAGGGCAGGGCGGTCAACCCCAGCGCCGCGCCGAAAAACACGGACTCGTACGCAGGCAGCGACCCATGCAGAAGCTTCACGAACGCATCGCTCAGCGCGTAGGCGGCAAACGCCAGGAAACCGAGGAGTACGCCTTTGAACATGGATATCCGAAGAGGGGAGTGCGCGGCGGCATGCGCGACCCACGCAACGCATGCGCGTTTTTGCCGGTACATGGGCCGTTGAAACCGCAGGTGGCGATTGTCCCACGGCGCCGCTGTCCTGCCTATTCGCGATGCTGCAGGTCACCATGACCGGTCTCGGTGGCGGAGCTAGAATCACAGGCTTGTCACGACATCCGGACACCATGCATGGCTACCCGCCTCGACCCGCTCGACCTCTACGACGTCCGCTCGCTGCTCAGCGACGAGGAGCGCATGGTGCAGGATTCCGTGGGCCGCTTCGTCGATGAGCGCGTGCTGCCGATCATCGGCGACTGTTTCGACCAGGGTCGCTTCCCGAAGGAGCTGATCCCCGAGATCGCCGGCCTGGGCCTGCTCGGCGCGACGATCCCCGAGCAGTACGGCGGCGGCGGCATGAACGGCGTCAGCTACGGCCTGATCTGCCAGGAACTGGAGCGCGGCGATTCGGGCCTGCGCAGCTTCGCCTCGGTGCAGAGCTCGCTGTGCATGTACCCGATCTTCGCCTACGGCAGCGAGGAGCAGAAGCAGCACTACCTGCCGCGGATGTCCGCCGGCGAGGTGATCGGCTGCTTCGGCCTGACCGAACCGCACGGCGGCTCCGATCCGGCCAACATGAAAACCAACGCCAGGAAGGATGGCGGCGACTGGGTCATCAACGGCGCCAAGATGTGGATCACCAACGGCAACCTGGCGCACATCGCGATCGTCTGGGCGCAGACCGACGACGGTATCCAGGGCTTCGTGGTGCCCACCGACACGGCCGGCTTCAAGGCGCAGGAAATCCACAAGAAGATGAGCCTGCGCGCCTCGGTCACCAGCGCGCTGTTCTTCGACAACGTGCGCGTGCCGGACAGCGCGCGCCTGCCCAACGTGAAGGGCCTCAAGGGCCCGCTGGGCTGCCTGACCCAGGCGCGCTACGGCATCACCTGGGGTCCGATCGGCGCGGCGCAGGCCTGCCTCAAGGAAGTGCTCGACTACACCGCCGAGCGCACGCTGTTCGGCAAGCCGCTTGCCTCCAACCAGGCCATCCAGCTGAAGCTGGCCGACATGGCCCGGCGCATCACCACCGCGCAGCTGCTGTCGCTGCAGCTCGGCCGCCTGAAGGACGCCGGCACCATGCAGCCCACCCAGGTCTCGCTGGCCAAGTGGAACAACTGCCGCATGGCGATCGACATCGCGCGCCACTGCCGCGACATCCTGGGCGGCGCAGGCATCACCACCGAACACTCGGCCATCCGCCACGCGCTGAACCTGGAATCGGTGATCACCTACGAGGGCACCGAGACCGTGCACGAGCTGGTGGTGGGCCGCGAGCTGACCGGGATCAACGCGTTCTGATTTCCCGGCGCCTCTTCCATTGCGGAAGAAGGCCGGACGAGGGTAGCGAAGGCATGACACATTTTGGTCCGACGCTGGAAACCGACCGCTTGATCCTGCGTCCTCCGCGTGCCGAGGATTTCGACGGCTTCGCGGAGTTGCAGGGCGACGCCGTTGCGAGCCGGTTCATCGGCGGGCCGGTGACGCGGGCGGAGGCGTGGCGGCGCTTCCTGTGGCAACCGGGCGCCTGGTTCGTGCAAGGATTCGGCATGTTCGGCGTGATCGAGAAAACGAGCGGCCTGTGGATGGGCCAGATAGGCCCGTGGAAACCGGAGGGCTGGCCGGGCAACGAGATCGGTTACGCCTTTCATCCGCGCGCCTGGGGCAAGGGCTATGCCACCGAAGCCGGGACCGCCGCCATCGACTGGGCATTGGACACGCTTGGCTGGGACGACATCATCCATTGCATCGACCCCGGCAATGTCGCCTCGCAAAACGTGGCCAGGCGCCTGGGCTCGACGGTGAAAGGCCAAGGCAAACTGCCTCCTCCACACCAGGGTGCGGTGATCGATATCTGGGGCCAGAGCCGCGAACAATGGCGTCGACGCCGCGCATGAGCCATCTCTCGCCCGCGCTCTACGCCACTCTCGCCGAGATCGTGCCCGACCTGCACGTGCATTGCGTCGATCCGTGGTGCCTGATCGGGAGCACCGCGGCGTTGCTGCTCGGCGCGCAGACAAGCGCGGCGGATGTGGACGTATTGACCTCGCGCGGCGATGCCGAGGTGCTGATGGCGCTTTGGGCGTCGCAGCGCCAACCCGCGTTCGTGCCACCGGACGCCGGCCGCTTTCGTTCGCATTTCGCCCGCTTCCGGTTCCCCGGTGCGCCGGTCGAGATGATGGGCGCGCTCGAACTTCTTGTCGACGGCCGTTGGCAACCGGTATGGCCGGACAAGCTCGTGCTCGTCGGCGTGGGCGGTGTGGCCGTTCCGGTGCCGTCGATCGATGATCAGATTCGGCTGTGCGAACGCTTTGGTCGCCAGAAAGATCTGCGCAGACAGGCCGCACTGAGCGCCTTGATGGCCCCGACTTTCAGCGTGCCAATCCTGCCGCCCCATTGACCAACGCCGCGGCTGCCCATCCACCTCACGACCACGCCATGACCGCCATTCCCTTTACCCTCGGCGCCCGCCACAAGGGCTTCAACCGTGCCGAAGTCGTCGACCAGAACTTCATCGAGTTCGTGCAGCTGTGGCAGGGCGAAGTCCGCCATGCGCCGCGCGACGGCGAAGCCGTGCTGCCCGGCAGTGCGCTGGACGCGCGCGGTTTCCGCGAGCTGTTCGAGTCGCAGTTGATCAGCCGCCACCTCGACCTGATGGCGCGCGTGCTGCGCGTGCAGAACAAGGTGTTCTACACGATCGGTTCGTCCGGCCACGAAGGCAACGCGATGGTGGCGCGGTTGGCCCGCCACACCGATCCGGCGTTCCTGCATTATCGCTCCGGCGCTTTCATGGCAGAGCGCTTCCGCAAGATACCGGGCATGGACCCGGTGATGGATTCGGCGCTGTCGTTCGCCGCCAGCAAGGACGATCCGGCTTCCGGCGGCCGTCACAAGGTATGGGGCAGCAAGCCATTGTGGGTGCTGCCGCAGACCTCGACGATCGCCTCGCACCTGCCCAAGGCGCTGGGCACCGCGGTGGCGATCGAGCAGGCGCGGCGGATCGGCCATCAGCTGCCGATTCCCGATGACAGCATCACGATCTGCTCGTTCGGCGACGCCTCCAGCAACCACGCCACCGCGCAGACCGCGTTCAACACCGCGGCGTGGACGGCGTACCAGAAGCTGCCCGCGCCGGTGCTGTTCGTGTGCGAGGACAACGGCATCGGCATCTCGGTGAAGACGCCGTCGGGCTGGGTCGCCAACAACTACCAGCATCGCGCCAACCTCGACTATTTCTTCGCCGATGGTCTGGATCTCGCCGAAGGCTACGCCCAGGTGCAGTGCGCGGTGGAGCATTGCCGCACGACGCGCCGGCCGACCTTCCTGCATCTGAAAACGACCCGTGTGATGGGCCACGCCGGCACCGATTTCGAGATCGAGTGGCGCAGCATCGAGGAGCTGTTCGCGGTCGAATGCTCCGACCCGCTGCTGCGTTCGGCCGGCATCGCGCTGGCGTCGGGCCTGTATTCGAAGGACGAACTGCTGAACCTGTACGAGGCCACGCGCAAGCGCTGCTTCGCCGCCGCCGAGGAGGCCGATTCGCGCCACCGGCTGACCTCGCTGGATGAGGTGATGGCCCCGCTGGCGCCATACACGCCGGACGCGGTGAAGGCCGAGGCCGAGCGCGCCGACTACGCCGACAAGCGGCTCGCCGTGTTCGGCGGCGAGGCGAAGCTGCCCGAGAAGCTGCCCCCGCGGCACCTTGCCATCCAGATCGGCCAGGCCCTGCACGACCTGCTGGCGAAGTACCCGGAGGCGCTGCTGTTCGGCGAGGACGTGGCGCAGAAAGGCGGCGTGTACACCGTTACCAAGGGACTCAACAAGACCTTCAAGGGCAGCCGCGTGTTCAACACGCTGCTGGACGAGACGATGATCCTGGGCCTGGCCCAGGGCTACGCCAACATGGGCATGCTGCCGATCCCGGAGATCCAGTACCTGGCTTACTTCCACAACGCCTGCGACCAGATCCGTGGCGAGGCGGCCTCGCTGCAGTTCTTCTCCAACGGCCAGTACCGCAACCCGATGGTGATGCGCGTCGCTTCGCTGGGTTACCAGAAGGGCTTCGGCGGCCACTTCCACAACGACAACTCGATCACCGCGCTGCGCGACATTCCGGGCCTCGTCGTCGGCTGTCCCAGCCGTGGCGACGACGCGGCGATGATGCTGCGCACGCTGATGGCGCTGGCGAAGGTGGATGGCCGCGTGTGCGCCTTCCTGGAACCGATCGCGCTGTACATGACCAAGGACCTGTACGAGGCCGGCGACGGCCAGTGGCAGTTCGACTATCCCGCGCCGGACCAGGCGATGACGCTGGGCGAGGGCCGCATCTACCAGGAGGCGGCGAACGACCTGGTGGTGTTCACCTTCGGCAACGGCGTGCCGATGGCGCTGCGCGCGGCGCGCACGATCGAAAAGGAGCTGGGCTGGCAGGTACGCGTGGTCGACCTGCGCTGGCTGGCACCGCTCAACGACGCCTTCATCGCCGCGCAGGCGAAGAGCGCCAGGCGCATCCTGGTGCTGGACGAGGGCCGCAAGAGCGCGGGCGTGGGCGAGGGCGTGATCACCGCGATCGTCGAGGCCGGCCACGGCGCCACGCCGCTGCGGCGCGTGGTCGGCGCCGACACGTTCACGCCGCTGGCCGGTGCCGCCCTGCTGGTGTTGCCCGGCGAGGCTGACGTGGTGGCGGCGGCGCGCGATTTGCGCTGATACGGCACGGGTACGAGGCACCCAAGGGCGCTGGCTACGCGCCCTTGCCGTCGATGACGTGCAGCCGCGGCCGCGCCGAATGCGGCGTGGCGACCCGATGCAGGAACGTGCGGTTGCGGCCGCCGAGCTTGGCCTTGTACATGGCCTGGTCGGCGCGATCCACCAACGACGCAACGGTGTCGCCCTCGATGCGCATGGCGATGCCGATGCTGATCGTGAGCCGCTGCTCCCCATCGTCCACCGGAATCTCCAGCCGATGCACGCGGCGGCACAGTCGGGTGGCCACCTGCATGGCTTGCGCCACCGTGGCGCCCGTCAGCAGCACGACGAATTCCTCGCCGCCATAGCGGCCGAACAAGTCGGTGGGCCGCAGCTCCGTTTCCAGCGCTGCCGACACCGCCGTCAGTGCGTGGTCGCCAGCGCTGTGGCCGTGGTGGTCGTTGAGCTGCTTGAAATGGTCCAGGTCCAGGAACAAGGCGGCCAGCGATTGCGCGGGATCGCCGGCCAGGGCCTTTTCCGCACGTTCGATCCATGCGCGGCGGTTGAAGGCATTGGTGAGCATGTCGCGTTCGGCCAGCACGCGCACGGTGTCCCGGTCGCGGCGCAGCACCAGCGCGCGGTCGGCCAGGCCCAGCGACAACACGATCGCCTCGAACGCGCCCACGCCAAGCGCGGCCTGGTTGATCCAGCTCAAACCGGGCAGGGCACCGTTCATCTGCGCGCTGCTGACCGCGGTGAGCGCCAGCAACGGCACCCAGCCGACCAGGAAAAACCATGCGTGTCTGGAGCCCCGCGCGGCGGCGATGATCGCGGCAATGGACAGCAGCGTGGCGCCCAGCAGCAGCAGCGGGTTGAGCAGCAATTGCATCCCCTGCTGCAGCAGGCCGATGCGACTGCCCTGCATGACGACGAGCGAGGCCATGCATACGGCCAGCCCGCCGATGAGAACGCGCAGCAACGGCGCATAGCGCTGCAATTCGCAGAAACGCACCATGAACAGCGAAGCGAATGCCACCGAGGCCGCGGTGGCCATCGCCTCGAGCGCGGGCGTCACTCCGCTGAGCCAATGCCATTCCATCGGATGAAACAGGAAACCGCTCTGCGCACCCTGTATCAGCGCATAGCAGAGGATGTAACCGGCGTACCAGGCGTAGGTGACATCGCGCAGCATCAGCGAGAAACAAAGCGCCATCAGGACCATCGCGAGCATCACGGCGAAACAGGCGCTGGCGAAAACCAGCCAGCTGGCATCCTGTTGCAGGTAGTCGCCCCACGGCTGCAGGTCGAACCGCACCGGAGCGGCAACAGTGGACGTGGGTTCGAACTTCAACACGATGGGCGTCGAGGCCGGTTGGGTTGCCGGCACATGCCACGCCAGCCGCCCGTTGCCATGGGTGGGAGCCGAGAAATCCCTGTTCGACAAGGGTTCGCCGACATCGGTGGCCGATGGATAGACGGTGACGACGCCGGCCGGCGGTGGGTAGATCGCCAGTACCCGTTCCTCATCGATCCACGGAGGCTGCGGCGCAAGCACGACCCAGCTGCCCGGGTTTTCGCGCGGAAACTGCTGCAGCATCGCGGGATTGAACCGGGTCAGCGTGCCGGCGCGGAAATCCTGCAACACCTGTTGCGGTGTGTCGCCCGAGCGCGCGACGCGCCAGCCTCCGTCCAGCGGGGTGGCGGCGCGGACAATACCCATCGACAGCAGGCTCAGCATCAGACAGCCGAGCCACGGGATGCGGCGAAAAGCGCTGATTGTGTTCGACCATGCCATCGACCGTTCCTTGAACGTTGTCTTCTCCCCCCACCGGACTATGCGTATTCCGTGCAGCAAGTCCGTCATGCCGTGGGCATGAGCTCTGGCGTCGTTGTCCATTGTGGCACGGGGCGGGCGGCAGGAAAACCTGATAAATCAGTGCCATCCGCGATGAGGCAAAGCAATCGGCGTGCCATTGGGACGGCTTCGGCCCGAACGGCCCCATCACGGCACCATCGCTCGCGAAGCCTATACTCCCCGCTTCGCCAAACTGGAAGTCAACCTGCCGGAGCAAAGCCCATGGGTGAGATCAAGGTAGCGGTATTCGTCGGCAGTCTGCGCAAGGCGTCGATCAATCGCCGATTGGCGCTTGCCGTGGAGCGGCTGGCGCCTGAAGGAGTGGGGTTCGAGCACGTCCGGATAGACAACCTGCCCCTCTACAACCAGGATTTCGACGGCGATTATCCGGCCGAGTGCCAGCGGCTGAAACGCCAGGTCGAGGCCGCCGACGCGCTGCTGTTCGTCACGCCCGAATACAACCGATCGATGCCGGGCGTGCTCAAGAATGCGCTGGATATCGGCTCGCGACCCTGGGGCACCAATTCGTTCGCGCGCAAACCCGGCGCGGTGATCGGTGCCTCGATCGGCGCCGTCGGCAGCGCAATGGCGCAACAGCATTTGCGCAACTCGCTGGCTTATCTGGACGTGTCCACCCTGGCGCAGCCAGAGGTTTACGTGCACTTCAAGGACGACACGCTGATCGATCAGGAGGGCCGGGTCAGCAACGACGCCACCGAGAAGTTCCTGCAGGGCTTCGTGGACCGCTATATGGCATGGGTGCGCCAGCACCTGGCCTGAGCAGGGTGATCGCGCCTCCGGCCGATGCATCAGGCGGCGTTACGGGCTGGGTATCCCACGTCAGCAGGGATTGGGTGGAAGACGTCGATGCACGGTGCTGGCGGCCAGTGCCGCGTGGCCCACGGCCACGCTGATCTGGTTGAGGCCGCTGACCACGTCACCGATAGCGTAGAGACCGTTCACGCTGGTATGCATCCGCTTGTCCACCTGCAGCTCGCCGCCGTCGTCGATTCTCGCGCCCAGTGCGCGGCCCAGACCCGATTGCGCGTCGGCGCCCAGCACGGGATAAAGCGTGTCCAGGTGCAGCGGGTCGCCATTGGCGAAATCGGCGCGGCAACCGTTGCCGGAAAGCGACAGGCGCGCAGGCGCGGGATAGACGGCGATGCCGGCGCGCTCAGCGCGTTCGCGCAAGGCACGGTCGACGCCGCCGGGGGCGTCCGTCACCAGGGCGGCGACCCGGCGCGAAAACGTGCGCAGGTATTCGGCGTGGTCGAGTGCGTCGGCCGCGGAAGCCAGTACGCCGATCGCCTCGTCGCGCGCTTCGTAGCCGTCGCAAACCGCACACAGACGCACCACGCCTCCGTGGATGGCGTCCTCGACGTTCGCCATGTCGGGCACCCGATCCACCACGCCGGTGGCGAGAATGGCGTGGCGGGCCCGCCATTCACGCTCGCCATCGCTGGCGATGAAATCGTCGTCCTGCTTCCGCAGCGTTGTTATGCGCGTCTCGACGATGGTTGCGCCGTATTTCTGCGCGTGGGTGCGGTAGCGTGCCAGCAGTTCGTTGCCGGCGACGCCGAACGGAAAGCCGGGGCAATTGTGGCTGGCCGGAATCCAGCGGGCCCGGCTTTGGCCCGCATCAAGCACTACGATGTTGCGGCGAAAGCGCGCCAGGTAGGTCGCTGCCGTAAGTCCGGCCGGGCCGGCGCCGATGATCAGGCAATCGTAGGTGTTGTCGGCTGGAGGCATGTGGAGCGACCGGAGCAGGGGCTGAAAGCTTGCACGCACCGCCCGTGAATGCGGTGTGGGCAGCGGAGGAGTCGCAAGCGAACATCCTGCGAACGCTCCGGTCACGGCCTCTCGACTGTCGTTTACGTACAAGGGAAGCGCCCGCATCCGGCGGGCTTTTCGGAGGTCCGGCATGGATCACAATCGCGTCGAGGGCACCAAGCACCAGGTCAAGGGCGCCGTGAAGGAAGCGGCGGGCAAAGTCACCGGCGACAAGTGGCAGGAAGCGACCGGCGCCGTGGAAAAGAACGTCGGCAAGGTGCAGAGAAAGGTCGGCAAAGCCACGGACAAGGCCGAGCACGAAGCCGACCGTCGCCACTGAAAAGATGCACCGTGATGATGGCCCCGACCGGGAGGTTCGGGCCATCAGGGCGTGAGGGAGTTTGCCGCTGGGGGCGCGGTCGCGCCGACCATTCACCGCGTCGCCGCCGCCCGTTTGCGTGCGGCTTTTTTCGGTGTGGCTGACTTGCGTGCAACCATCGGTTTCAGCGTGACCCAGGCCGGCGCGTGATCGCTGGGGCGGGGCAGGTCGCGTACCCAGCGGTCGACGTTGGCATCTTCAGCCGCGGCGCCAGGTCGGCGCTGAGCAGCAGGTGGTCGATGCGGAGGCCGGCATTGCGCGGCCAGTGTTGGCGGAAATAATCCCAGAACGTGTAGATCCGCTCGTCCGGATGGCGGGCGCGCAAGGCATCGGTCCAGCCTTGCGCCAGCAGCCGCTGGTAGCAGGCGCGGCTTTCCGGTTGCAGCAGCGCGTCTTTCCGCCAGGAGCGCGGGTTGTAGATGTCCTCGTCGGTGGGCACCACGTTGAAATCGCCCGCCAGCACCGCCGGGTGCCCGCTCTTGTACAGCTTCGCGGCGTGTTTGATCAGCCGCTCGAACCACGCCAGCTTGTAGTCGAACTTGGGTCCCGGCTGCGGGTTGCCGTTGGGCAGGTAGAGACAGCCGACGATCACCCCATGCACCGCCGCTTCCAGGTAGCGGCTTTGCTTGTCGGCCGGGTCGCCGGGCAGGCCGCGCCGGCTTTCGACCGGGTCGCCGCCGCGGGCGAGAATGGCCACGCCGTTCCACGAGGCTTGCCCCTGCCACAGCGCGCCGTAACCGGCGGCGCGAATCTCGGCGATGGGGAAGGCGTTATCGGGCGCCTTCAGCTCCTGCAGGCAGACAATGTCGGGCGTTTCGCGCTCCAGCCATGACAGCAGAATCGGCAGCCGCGAACGAATGCCGTTGATATTGAAAGTGGCGAGCTTGAGCGCGGACACGAGGCGGTTCCATGGTGGTGGAAGCCAGATGCTAGCGACCTGCACGGTGCACGCGCGGTGAGCACGCCCTTCACTTTCCCGGTACCCGCGGTGTAGTTCGCTGGTTTGCGCCGCCCTCGGCCCATCCGGAAAACATGCATGACCGCACCCTCGTCACCCGTCGCCGGCCATCCGCCTGACCCGGCGCAGGCGCAGGACGAACAAGTACGACGCGCCCTGCGCCAGCGTTCGCGCGATTGCGGCAATGAAAGGCCCCGATCGGTACCACGCCGGCACAAGTTCTGGCTGGGAACGTATGCGCTGGCATTGCTCGCGCTGGCGGTCGTGTTCTACCTGTTGCGGTTGCACCAGTTCGATTTCGCGGCACGCTACGCGCCGCTATTTCGGCGCGGCATCGTCGGCGCGATGGCCATCGTCTTGACGCTCGCGGTGGCCAGGCTGGTGCGTGTGTATGCCATCGAACAGGCAGAGACCGCGGTCACGCGCTACAACTTGCGCCGCATCCTGCGGCTGGTGGTGTACGTGGTGCTGGCCGCGATCGTGGTTTCGGTGCTGTTCGCCAACTGGTATGCGGCGGCCGCGTCGCTGGGGTTGATCTCGCTGGTGCTGGGTTTCGCGTTGCAGACGCCGATCACCAGCTTCATCGGCTGGGTCTACATCCTGGCACGCGAACCTTATCGCGTCGGCGATCGCATCAGCATCGGCGACGCCACTGGTGACGTCATCGACGTGACCTATCTGGATACCACGCTGTGGGAAGTGGGCGGCCCCTACGTTTCCACCGACCATCCCAGCGGTCGACTGGTGAAATTTCCCAACGCGAACGTGCTGACCAGCGCCATCTACAACTATTCGTGGCCGGTTTTTCCGTACATCTGGAACGAGATTTCCTTCCAGGTGGGCTACGACAGCGACTTCGAATTCGTCGGCCGGGTGATGCGCGAGGCGGCGGAGGCGGAGCTGGGCGAGGCGATGATCGAACGCGTGCGGGTTTTCCGCGAAATTCTGGCCTCGACCCCGGTAGGCGAGGTGCAGGTGCACGAAAGGCCGTCGGTGCTGTTCCGTGTCAACGCCAACACCTGGATCGACGCGATCGTGCGCTACGTGGTGGACCCCAAGGAGGCCGGCAGCGTCAAATCCCGTCTGATCGCCGTGATGCTGCAGCGGCTCAATGCCGAGCCGGAGCGGGTGCGCTTTCCCAAGGGCGACAGCCGTTAGGAAACCTCAGCCTCCGCCGGTTTCGCGCACGCGGAAAGCCAGGCTGATGCGCGGCCCGACCGGCTCGCGCTGCTTCAGGATCGCGTGGTCGTAATGAAGCTGGCTGTCCCAGCTCATCAGCAGCGCGCTGCCGGCTTGCAGATCCACCCGCATCACATGGCGCGGTGGCTGCTTGGCGCGGATCGTCATGGTGCGGGTGGCGCCCAGCGACAGCAGCACGATCGGCTGCCCCCGGATGATGTCGGCGAGTTTGTCGTTGTGCGGCGCCACGCTGTCGTGCCGGTCCCGGTAGAGGTTCAGGCCGATGCTGTCGAAGGGGGCGGCGAAGGTGGCGCGAACCAGGTCCAGCGCCTGCCGCAGCGGATCGGGCAGGGCGGGGTCGTCGGCGCGGAAATGCGCCCGCAAGCGCGGCACGTCGACTTCGCGTTCGTACATCAGGCGCCGGCCGCTTTTCCACACGATGCCGTCGTGCAGCTGGTGGAACCACCGGCGCGCGGTCTCTTCATCGACGAGATCGGGCGTCAGCACGATGCGGCCGCTGGCGTCGTCGAGCAGCGTCTGTGGACCGCCGGTATCGAAAAGGCTGCGCTGCGTCATGATCGGGCGGGCACGGGGCGCTCGCGGCCGGGGTGGGTGGAATGATCGGGCATGGCAGTGCGATGGGCCGGAGGGACGATGATGCCGTGGGCGGCGGGCAGGCGACGTGAAGCCGCGGCAAGAGGGTGAAACATGGGCGGAACCGCGCGCCTTTGTGAACGAACCGTGCTCGATCCAGTCGAACCCTTACGCAAAGCCGAGAAGCGGGACGCTGAATGAAGAAGAAAACATCCATCGGAAGCTGGTTGCTGGGCCTGGTCGTGGTGTTGGCCGTGGGGGTACTGGCCTTGTATCTCAACCACAAGGTGCGACAGCGCGGCCCCACGGCAGCGCCGTCCGCGGCAGTCGTCCAGCCAGCCGCGTCGACGGCGCCCGCGCCGCAACATCCGATCGCGCAGGCGGCGGTGCCGGCAGCCGCGTCCACCGCGTCGCTGCCGCCGCTGGCTGGCAGCGACCAGGACGTGGCTGACGCGTTGGTGGCGCTGGCGGGTAGCGGCCAGGCGCGCGATCTGTTGGTATCGAAGCAGATCGTGGCGCGCATCGTGGCCACCATCGATGCCTTGCCGAGGCGAGCGCTGGGAACCCGGATGCTGCCCGCCCATCCGCCGGCAGGCGCGTTCGCCACGACCGATGCCGATGGCCGCATCACCATGGCCGCGCAAAACGGCGAGCGGTACGCGCCTTACATCGAGGTGATGAAGGACGTCGACCCGACGGCGCTGGTGGCCTGGTACGCCCATGCGTATCCCCTGTTTCAGCAGGCTTATCAGGAGCTCGGCTACCCCCGCGGCTATTTCAACGATCGCCTGATCGAGGTGATCGACGACCTCCTGGCGGCGCCGGAACCCGCCGAACCGGCCTTGCTGCAGCGCGTGAAGAGCCACTACGTGTTTGCCGATCCTTCGCTGGAATCCCTCTCCGCCGGCCAGAAGCTCCTGTTGCGCACGGGGCCCGAAAACGAAGCGCTGATCAAGGCAAAGCTGCGCGCCATCCGGGCGGTGTTGATCGGCACCCATCTGCCCCCATCGGGACGCTCCCAGGCATCCGCCCCAAGATCCGATCGCGGCTAAAGCTTCCTCATCGCCTGCCGATCAGGTATGTGCAGATGCACGATATGTGTGCGCTGCGCGCATGCCGCAAACAGGGTGGATGACAGACATGGGATGAAGCCATCGAGCGGGAGCGGATCGCTTCCGCCGATCGGCATCTGAGGGCGGAGCGAACGTGCAAAAGCGTCTGATCGATCCATCGGATCTCAAGGTTGGCGAACCCCTGCCATGCGACGCCTATGACGCGAAAGGCACGCTGCTCCTGCGCCGGGGCCAGGTGATCACCAGCGCGAGCCAGATCGAGAAACTGAAACGTCATGCGCTGTGGGCGGGGTCCGCGCCGAGCCACGAACCCGCCGCGGCGGAGCCGGACCGCAAGCCGTCGCCGCTGTCGATCATCCTTGCCGTGCGGCGCCAGCTGCACTTGCTGTCTGCCGCGCCGGTGGGAGACGACGTCTCCAAACCGCTGATGCAAATGGCCGCCATGGTGCAGCGCGCGTGCAAGGCCAACGCGGATGTCGCGCTGGCGTCGATCCTGATGCACCGCGAAGGTTCCTATGCCATCCGCCATTCAGTGAACGCGGCGAT
>JBIQMK010000022.1:0-22232 GCA_044463365.1 Rhodanobacter sp.
TCGGCGACCTCGATGGTGATCGTCGCCTGCATCGCGGTGTCGACCATGGTGTCGGTACCGTGCGTCACCAGCACGTGCCGGTGCGGCTGCGCCTCGATGGTGGAACGCACCAGGGCGCGGTCCTCGACGGCCATGTGCAGGCTGTCCTTGCGCAGGATGGGGATCACGTCGAACTGGAAGCCCACGCCCAGCTGGGAGAGGATTTCGCCGATCTGCGGCGCGCCGATCTTGTAATCCGACTTGTCGTCGAAATAGATCTTGTCGATGGTGCCGCCGGTAGTGACGATGGTCAGATGCTGCATGGGGGATGGGCCGATAGAGGGAATGGCGCATTTTAGCCCGCCCGCACATCTGCGCCGTGCACCCCTGTAGGAGCGGCTTCAGCCGCGACGCTTTCTGGCCGCGACCGTCTTCACCCCAACAACAACCCAGTGTCCTCTGCATCCGGCGCAATCAACCGACTGAGCCCATGGCTGACAAACCGACGCAACGCAGCCCCCGGCCGCCGCTCGCCGCTACGCGCCGACCATGCCGCCTGACGCGCCAGCAACGCCGCCGCCGCGCAACGGGCAAGGGTGAAAGCCAACCCGCGCGCGCCCGCTTCGAGCGACGCCCGATCGGCACCATGCCGATCGAGATGGGCGGTAGCCGCCTCCAGCGCGCCCGCGATGGCGGCCGCGGCCGCGTCATCGCTGCCGGCCAGCCAGCCGTCGACCGCCAATCGCAACGCCGCCAATCCCTCACCGGCCAGCGCCCGCAAACTGTCCAGCGACAACACGTTGGTGGTGCCTTCCCAGATCGGATACACCTGCGCGTCGCGCAGCAGCTGTGGCAGGCCGGTGTCTTCGATGTAGCCGGCGCCGCCGAAACTTTCCAGCGCTTCGGAGCACAGTTTCACCGCCAGTTTTCCCGTCCACAGTTTCGCCAGCGGCGTGAGCAGGCGCAGCAGTGCCGCTTCATGCGCGGACGCAGCGCCGCTCTCGACCCGGCCCAGCAGGTGCGCCACTTCGAATGCCAGCGCGAACGCGCCCTCGAACTCGGCCTGCATGTCCGCCAGCGTCCGCGCGTGCAGCGGCTGCTCGATCAATGGACGGCCAAACGCCTGCCGCCGCGTGGCGTAGTCGCGCGCCAGGCTGATTGCCCGGGCCATGCTGGCCACGGCGCAGACGGCATTCCAGGTGCGGGTGACGTTGAGCATCGGCGCCACCTGGCGCACGCCGTGGGCCAGCTCGCCCACGGGCCAGGCAGGCAGGCCGTCGAGATGGATTTCCGCGGTGGGCAGCTCCTGCGTGCCCAGTTTGTCCTTCAGCCGGTCGATGATCAGCTCGGGTTTGCGCCGCTGGCCGTCCATCGTTTCCACGTAGAACAGCGCCAGCGCGGCGTTGCCCTCACCGGCGCCTTCGGGCCTGGCCAGCGCCAGCGCCGCCTCGCCGACCACGGCCGAGCTGAACCACTTGCGGCCATGCAGCCGCCACTGGCCGTCGGCATCGCGGCGTGCCACCGTTTCGGTGTGGCTGACGTCGGAGCCGCCGATGTTCTCGGTCATCCATTGCCCGCTGAGCCAGAATTGCGCCGGATCGCGGCTGAGGAAATGCGGCAGCGCGCGCTCGATCAACGCCGCGTTGCCGGAGGCCTTGATCGCGGTGGCGGCACCGTCGGTCATCGCCAGCGGGCAGGTGTAGAACTCGCTGGCCACGTGATACAGGTAGACGCGGGCGAACTCCTCCAGTCGCGCGTATTCGCCCGGCGCATGGCCGGCGACGAGCACCGCGTGCCGCGTCGTCAGCTGCGGGCCTTCCAGCCACGCCGGGGTCAGTTCGATCCGGTCGACGCGGCGACCCCACGCGTCCCACTGGGTTAGGACCGGTTTGCGCCGGGTGCTTTCGCTGGCGCGTCGCCACGCCATCTGTGCGTAGTCGCCCAGAGCGGCGAGGTCGGCATCCAGTGTCGCGCGGCGTTCGGCTGGCAGCACGCGATCGAGCAGGCCGTGCAGCAATCGATCGCTGCGCCACGGATGCGCCAGTTGCGGCCCTTCTTGCAGGAATCCCATGGGTGTTCTCCCTAGGAGCGTGGAAGCTTTCGCCGACGACTAGAATAGGCGCGTTTCCATCGAGGCGTGCCAGCCCCATGACCCCAGTGACGGTACCGCGTGTGGCGGTGTTGATTCCGTGTTTCAACGAGGCGGTGGCGATTGCCTCCGTGGTGCGCGCGTTTGCCGCCAGCCTGCCGCAGGCGCGGATCGTGGTGTACGACAACAACTCGACCGACGGCACCGCGTGCATCGCCCGCGAGGCCGGCGCCGAGGTGCGGACCGAACGGCTGCAGGGCAAGGGCCACGTGGTGCGCCGCATGTTTGCCGACATCGATGCGGACATCTTCGTGATGGTGGACGGCGATGCCACCTATGACGCCGGCGATGCGCCGGCGATGATCCAGCGCCTGTGCGACGAGCGCCTGGATCTGGTGGTGGCCAGCCGATCCAGCGATCACGCGCAGGCTTATCGTGCCGGGCACCAATGGGGCAACCGTTTGCTGACCGGTCTGGTCGGCTGGATATTCGGCAACACGTTTACCGACATGCTGTCGGGCTACCGGGTGATGTCGCGGCGTTACGTGAAATCGTTCCCGGCCCATGCGCAGGGTTTCGAGACGGAGACCGAGCTGGCGATCCACGCGCTGGAATTGCGCATGCCGGTGGCGGAAATGCCCAGCCGCTACAGCGCGCGGCCGGAGGGTTCGCACAGCAAGCTCAACACCTGGCGCGATGGCTGGCGCATTTTCCTCACCATCGTGAAGCTGGCCAAGAACGGCCGGCCGCTGGCGTTCTTCTCCACGGCCTGCACCTTGTGCGTGCTGCTGGCGGTGGGCTTGTCGCTGCCGCTATTCGAAACCTATCTGGCCACTGGCCTGGTGCCGCGATTCCCCACCGCGATCCTGTGCGCGTCGCTGTGCCTGCTCGGCGGCGTGTTCCTGGTGTGCGGGCTGGTGCTGGACACGGTGACGCTGGGTCGGCGCGAACAGAAGTATCTGGCATACCTCAACCAGCCGGGTCTCCCTAGCGCGAGCGATCCACGCTGATGCGGGCGTTGGATGCGCGGAAATTCCTGGGCGTGCGCGCCCTGCTGGCGTGCCTGTCGTTCGGTGCGCTGCTGTCGGTGCTGCGCGGCCAGGACGCGAACTGGGACCTGAAGAACTACCACCTCTACAACGCCTGGGCCTGGCTGCACGGACGGCTGGCGCTGGATCTGGCGCCAGCAGGCCTGCAGAGCTTTTTCAACCCTCTGCTGGACGTGCCGTATTTTCTGCTGGGAACGGGCCCGTTGCAGCACTGGCCGCGACTGCTCGCGGGCGTGCAGGGGCTGTGGTACGGCGGCCTGGTTTTCATGCTGTTTCGGGTGGCGATCCGGCTGGCGGGGCTGCGCGGGCGCACGTTTGGTTGGGCCGACGTGTGGGCGGTGCTGATCGGCGTGACCGGGACAATGACGGTTTCCCAGACCGGTTCCAGCTTCAACGAATTGCCGCTGGCCTTGTTTACCTTGTCCAGCCTGTACGTGCTGTTGCCGTTGTGCGCTGACGCGTCATTATCGCGGCCGTGGCGGCGTGCGCTGCTGGCCGGTTTGCTGAGCGGCCTGGCCGCGGGTCTGAAACCTACCGCGGTGGTGTATGCGCCGGCCCTGGCACTGGGCCTGTTGCTGGCGCTGGGAATGCGGCGCGAGGGGTGGCGGCTGGCGACGCTGTTCGGCGTCGGTGCGCTGGCCGGCTTCGTGCTGGCATATGGCTGGTGGGGTTGGCAGCTTTACGAACTCACCGGCAACCCGATCTTTCCGTTGTTCAACCAGGTGTTCCACTCGGCGTGGGCGCCGGCGGTGGGCGGCACCGATCGACAGTATTTGCCGCGCGATCTGGGCCAATGGCTGTTTTACCCGCTGTATTGGCTGGGAAAGAACCAGCACATCGTCACCGAGGTGAACTTTGCCGATGCGCGTTACGCACTGGTGGGGTTGTCGACGCTGGCGCTGCTGACGTTGCCGTGGCTGCTGCGGCGGGGGCGGCCGCTGGATCGGTCGATACGGTTGTTGCTGGTGTTTGTGGCCACGGCCTACGTGCTGTGGCTGTGCCTGTTTTCGATCCTGCGTTATGCGGTGCCGCTGGAATTGCTCTCGGGCTTGTTGCTGCTGGCGGCGCTGCAGCTTTTCGCGCCGGCAGACGCTGCGCCCCGGCGCTGGTTGGTGTGGGCGATGGCCGGTGCTTTCCTGCTGCTGGCCGGGTTCAGCCGTTATCCGGGCTGGGGGCATGTGCCGTATGCGGACGTTGCATTCGACGTGCGGCCGCCGGCGGTCGAGCGGGGCAGCCTGGTGCTGGTGGTGGGGCAGCCGGATGCGTACGTGATTCCGTTTCTGCCGCAGGCGCAGGACAACCGCTATATCGGACTGAGCTGGTTTACCCGATCCGCGCTGGGCTTCCGGTTCGACACGCTGGTCCGCGAGCGGATCGCGGCGCATGCCGGCGCGGTGTATGCCCTGCTGCGCGACGACGCCGGCGAGGATCTGCCGCTGCTGCAACGGTATCTGCCCGGCGCCCGCATGGCCGATTGCACGCCCGTGCAAAGCGGGCTGGAGCAACGGCGCAACGGCAAGGAGGCGTCCGGCAACCTGCGCATCTGCCGGCTGATGATCGATTAGATCAACGCGCCTTGCGTTTCACGCCGGCGCCCAGCAGGCCGATCAACAATACGGTCAAGACGATCTCGACGATGGCCAACCAGCGCTGGTCGGCGGCGCTCCATGCCTCGGAGACGCCATGGCAGAAGTAGAACAGGCTGAGGATGTCCACCCACAGCAAGGCGCGGCGCACGTCGCGGATCGCCAGCAGCGGCAGCAGCAGCGGTACGGTGGTGATCGCCACCACCAGCCAGACCGGCACGGTCTGCGCGGGAAACAGCCAAGCGTGCCAGACCGGCTGCAACACGGTCAGCGCGGCCCAGGCGAGCAGGCCCAGCCGTTGTTCGGGTGGCAACTGCGCCATCGTGCTCATGCGCCGGCCGCCAGTTTGCGTGCGGTGTCGGCAAGGCGGCGGCCCAGGGCGCGGGCCAGTTCGCGTTCGTAGTCACTGATGGGGTTGTCGCCCGTAGTGCCGGCGATGTGGCTGGCGCCGTAGGGCGTGCCGCCGCTCTGGGTGGCACTGAGCGCGGCTTCGGTGAATGGCAGGCCGAGCAGCAGCATGCCGTGATGCAGCAGCGGCAGCGCCATCGTCAGCAAGGTGGATTCCTGGCCACCGTGCATGGTGCTGGTGGAGGTGAAAACCGCCGCGGGCTTGCCGACCAGCGCACCGCTGGCCCATTCGGCGCCGGTGGAGTCGAGGAAATACTTCAGCGGCGCGGCCATGTTGCCGAAGCGGGTGGGGCTGCCCAGCGCCAGTCCGGCGCAGTCGGCCAGATCGGCGCGGGTCACGTAAGGTGCGCCGTCGTCCGGTTCGGGCGGCTGCGCCACTTCCGTCACCGGTGCCACCGGCGGCACCTGGCGCAGGCGCGCGTGCATGCCTGGCACTTCCTCGATGCCGCGGGCGATCAGGCGCGCCAGTTGGGCGGTGTGGCCGCTGCGGCTGTAATAGAGCACCAGGATGTCCTGGCTCATGCGCGGTGGTTCCGGCGGCGGGGATTCATGTGTTTTGGTCGTTCATGGGCGATACGCTAGTGTACCGGCGCATGCCGCAATGAGTTCAGACCGTACGGGTTCGAGCCGGAATGGCGCTTGCTTGAGCTCGTCATCCCCGCGAGCGCAGGGATTCAGTGTCTTCGGCGATTCGCGGAAGGCCCGGGCCACTGGATTCCTGCTTTCGCAGGAATGACGGGAAAACGGATCCGGCGCTCAGGCTGAGTGTCGTTCGGTTCGGGTCGCATTGCTTCATGCCGTATTGGTTCAGGCCGCGATGGTTGTGGTGACGATGCCGCCCTCCGGCGCAACGATGGAAGGATGATGGCCCTGCGCTTCAATCGCGAACGCACGTCGAATTTCAGCCGCTTCATCTGGCAGCGTTTTGTCGACGACAAATGCTTCGAGACGGCCGGCGCGCTGTCGTACACCACGCTGGTCTCGCTGGTGCCGCTGATGGTGGCCGTGTTCGCGATGTTCTCGGTGTTTCCGGTGTTCCAGCCCGCGCGCGACACGCTGATCACCTTCGTGTTCAACAATTTCGTGCCGGCGGCGGGCGAGGCGGTGCGCAATACCATGCTGGGCTTCGCGGCCAACGCCAGCAAGCTCACCGGCATCAGCATCCTGGTGATGCTGTTCAGTGCGGTGTCGATGATGATCAGCATCGAGGATCGGCTGGACCGCATCTGGCGCGTGCGCCAGCCGCGCGGGTGGGGATCGCGCCTGCTGCTGTATTGGGCCGCGTTGACGCTGGGGCCGATCCTGGTGGTCGGCGGCATCGCCGCCACCTCGTACGTCACGGCGATGCCGTTGCTGCACGGCGCCTACGACCTGGGCACCAGCATCGCCGAGCGGTTCCTGGTGGTGTTGCCGTTCGTGGTGACCTTCGTGACCTTGTGGCTGATGTATTCGGTGATTCCCAATTGCCGCGTGTCGCGCCGCGATGCGGCGATTGGCGCGCTGCTGGGTGCGGTGCTGTTCGAGATCGCCCGCTGGGGCTTCACGCTCTTCGTGCGCAATGCACATACTTACCAGCAGATCTACGGCGTGCTGGCCACGATCCCGATCTTCCTGCTGTGGATCTACCTGTCGTGGGTGATCGTGATACTGGCCGCGTCCATCGCCGCCTCGCTGTCGGCGTACGAATACCACGCGCCGGCCACCACGCTGCCCGAGGGCGCGGAATTCCTGGGGCTGCTGGTGGTCTTGCGCCATTTCATCGAAGCCCAGCGCGATGGCTCGCGGGTGGATCCGGCGCAGGTGAAGCTGTGCGAACCGTATCTGCGCAGCGCCGCCATCGCCGCCTATTTCGACGACCTGCAGCGCGCGGACCTGATCGCCCGCGGCGAGGCGGGCTGGCTGCTCAGCCGCAGCCTCGACAGCACCGATCTGCTGCGCGTCTACAACCACACCCATTACCGCCTGCCGTTGCGCCCGGCCGAGGAGGCCGCCGCACTGGGCATCGAGCTGCCGGCGACCTTGCTTGAACTGCTGGACGTGATGGCCGATACCCTGCATACCGCATTGGGCACACGGCTGGACCGGATCTATCCGCAGGATGCCGATGCAGCTGCCACCGAGGAACCGAACGCATGATTTTCTGCTTTTCCCGTCCTGCCGTATGGACGGCCATATCCGCCGTGATGCTGGCCTTTGCCGCGCCCGCGTGGTCGGCCATGCCGGCCCGGCCCACGCTTCAGGTGACCACGTTGCAGGGCCAGGCGTTCGATCTTGCCGCGCAGCGCGGCAAGTGGGTGATCGTGAATTTCTGGGCGACCTGGTGCGTGCCGTGCATCAAGGAAATGCCGGACATCTCGCGCTTCGTGTCCGCGCACAAGAACGTCACGGCGATCGGTCTGGCGTATGAGGACAGCGATCCGGCCGACATCGAGGCGTTTCTGGCAAAGCGGCCGGTGGTCTACCCGATCGCGCAAGTCACCTTGGACAAGCCGCTGAAGGATTTCGACGAGCCGCGCGGCTTGCCCACCACCTACCTGATCAGCCCCGACGGCAAGGTCGCCAAGCACATCGTGGGGCCGGTGACCGAGGCCTCGCTGGCGGCGTTGATCGGCCAGCCGTGATGAGGGCGCCCTGATGCCGACCGCGCGCTTCATCGTCACCGGCAAGGTGCAGGGCGTGTTCTATCGCGCCAGTACCCGCGAGCAGGCGCTGGCGCTCGGCATCGGCGGGCATGCGGAGAACCGGCCGGATGGCAGCGTCGAGGTGCTGGCCAGCGGGTCGGCGTCGGCGCTGGACGCGCTGGGGCGTTGGCTGCGCCAGGGGCCGCCGATGGCGGTGGTCGAGGCGGTCAGTCGGGAGGACTTGCCGGAGCGGGAGTTGCAGGGGTTTCGGACTGGCTAACCAGAGCGACCCCCTCCCAACCTCCCCCTGCAAGCAGGAGGAGGAGCAAAAGCGCTCTACTCCCTCCCCTGCTTGCGGGGGAGGGCTGGGGAGGGGTTGCTCTTGGCTCTTTACGCCCCGCCCAACGCCTGCAACTGATCCGCTTGGTACTCGCGGTTCAACGCATCGATCAACTCCCCCAGATCCCCCTGCACGATTTCGGGCAAGCGGTACAAGGTGAGGTTGATGCGGTGGTCGGTGATGCGGCCCTGCGGGTAGTTGTAGGTGCGGATGCGCTGGCTGCGGTCGCCGGAACCGACCTGCAGGCGTCGCGCCTCGGAGCGTTCCTCGCTCTGCTTGCTGCGTTCCACGTCCAGCAAGCGCGCCTTCAGCAGGCTCAGTGCGCGGGCGCGGTTCTTGTGCTGGCTGCGCTCGTCCTGGCATTCCACCACGGTGCCGGTGGGCAGGTGGGTGATGCGGATGGCCGAGTCGGTCTTGTTGACGTGTTGGCCACCGGCGCCGGAGGCGCGGAAGGTGTCGATCTTCAGGTCGGCCGGGTTGATCTCGATCTCGTCGATCTCGTCGGGCACCGGCATGATCGCCACGGTGGCGGCCGAAGTGTGGATGCGCCCCTGCGATTCGGTTTCCGGCACGCGCTGCACGCGGTGCGTGCCAGACTCGAACTTCAGTTGCGAGTACGCGCCCTTGCCCTCGATGCGCGCCACCACTTCCTTGTAGCCGCCGTGCTCGCCCGCGTGCTCGCTGAGGATTTCCACCTGCCAACGGCGGCTTTCGGCAAAGCGCAGGTACATGCGCAGCAGGTCGCCGGCGAAGATGGCCGCCTCGTCGCCGCCGGTGCCGGCGCGCACTTCGAGATACAGGCTGGCGTCGTCGCGCGGATCCTTCGGCAACAGCAGGATCTGCAGCTCGTCGTCCAGTTCCCGCAGCCGATGCTCCAGCCGGCGCACGTCGTCGGCGGCCATCTCGCGCAGTTCGGCGTCATCCAGCATCGCGCGGGCATCGGCCAGTTCGCGCTCGGCCTGGCCGTGTTCGTGCAACGAGGCGGCGACCGGTTCGAGCTGGGCGTATTCCTGCGACAGCGCGCGGAAGCGGGCGTTGTCGGCGTGCACGTCGGGCTGGGCCAGCAGCAGGCCGATTTCCTCGTGACGCTCGGCCAGGGCTTCGAGCTTGCGGCGGATCGATGGGGTCATGGGCCAGTACGTTTACCCTTTAACAGGCGGCAAATAATGTAAGAGCGACTTCAGTCGCGATGCTCCTACCGCCGGCGGCCAAAGAGCATCGCGACTGAAGTTGCTCCTACAAATGGGGGGTGTTCGCGTCGTCGTCCAGGCCGTACAGCCGGCCCGCCGCGTGCAGCAGATCCATGTCGCCGCTGAGCGCCGCCTCGCGCAGGCGCGCACTGGGGTGATGCAGCAGCTTGTTGGTCAGCGTGTTGGCGAGAAAGGCCAATGCCTCGTCGGCCGGTTTGCCGTGGGCGATCATGGCGCGGGCTTTTTCCAGCACTTCGTCGCGGTAGGTTTCCGCATGCTGGCGCATGTCCAGCGCCGGATTGTGCACGGTGAGCGCGCGGCGCCAGGCCATGTAGCGGTCCACCTGCAGGTCGATGATGGCGTCCGCCTCGCGGGCGGCGGCCTGGCGCGAGCGGCGGTTTTCGTCGATCACCTGCTGCAGGTCGTCGATGCCATAGAGATAGACGTCGGACAACTCGGCCACGCTGGCCTCGATGTCGCGCGGCACGGCGATGTCGACCATGAACATCGGTTTGCGCCGCCGCGTGGCCATGGCCTGCTCGACCATGGCGCGGGTGACGATCGGCGTGCGCGCGGCGGTGGAGGAGATCACGATGTCGGCTTCGGCCAGATGCTGCGGTAGGTCGGCCAGCGCCACCGCGTAGCCGCCATGGCGTGCGGCCAGTTCCTGCGCGGTTTCCAGCGTGCGGTTGGCCACGATCAGGCGGCGCGCCTGCTTGTCGGCCAGGTGCCGCGCGGCCAGTTCGATGGTGTCGCCCGCGCCGATCAGCAACACGCAGGCCTGTTTCAGGTCCGCAAAGACCTGCTCGGCCAGGCGTACCGCGGTGAACGCCACGGACACCGTGTGCGCGCCGATGCGGGTATCGGTGCGTACCCGCTTGGCCACGGCGAAGGTGTGCTGCAACAGGCGATCCAGCGGTGCGCCCAGGGCCTGCGCGGCGCGGGCCTGCTGGTAGGCATCCTTCACCTGGCCCAGGATCTGCGGCTCGCCCAGCACCATCGAATCCAGCCCGGTGGCGACGCGGAACATGTGCCGCACGGCATCCTGTTCATCGTGCCGATACAGGAACTCGTCCAGCTTGCCCGGCGTCAGATGGTGGTGGCGGTTCAACCATTGCTGCGGGATACCCTCGGCACCGGCCGCCACGCCCACATACAGTTCGGTGCGGTTGCAGGTGGACAGGATCAGCGCCTCTTCCACGCCCGGTTCGCCACGCAGCGCGCGCACGGCCGCCGCGGTGGCGTCCGGGTCGAACGCCACCCGCTCGCGCAGGCTGACCGGCGCGGTGAGGTGATTTAGCCCGAGGGCGATCAGCGGCATTTTCGGAGGGAATCCGGACGGGAATGACGGCAGCGTAGGCTAAGCTTGATGCCACCTGCCGTGTACGAAGCGATACGGCGAAACGGTCAAACAAACGGTGAACAGTGTGCGGAGCAGGGCGGTCAAGTTCAAGCAACTGCGGCATTTTACGGCAGTCTCGGCGTTCGCGCTGGGGCTGGCCGGATGCGCCTCGATGGCCTCGCGGCCAGCCCCCACCGCCGCGGTGCCTGCGCAACCGCTTGCCCATCTGGTGGTGGTGACGCCCGACGCCGACCACGACCTGCTGGCCCAGCTGCTGGCCGGCGAGATGGCGCTGAACCGTACCGACCTGGCTGGCGCGGCCGGGTTCTACGGCAAGGCCATGATGCTGAGCGATGAGCCGGAAGTGGCCGAACGCGCCGCCGGCCTGGCCACTGCGGTGCACGATGACGCCGCCGCGCAGCGCGCGCTGGATCGCTGGCAGTCGCTGGGCGCGGCGCCTTCCGCGCTGGCGGCAGGCCGCGCCCAAGTGGCGCTGGATCGCGGCGACGGCGACGAGGCGGCCCGTCAGCTGGAGCGTCTGCTGGAGAGCGGCGACGAGAACGCCTGGCGCCAGTTTGGCCGCGTCTTGCTGAGCGCCCGCGACCAGGCCCAGGCGGGCCGCCTGCTGGAAAAACTGGCCACGCCGAAACGCCTGCCGACCGATCCCAAGGCGTGGCTGGCGATGAGCGAACTGGGCGACAAGCTCGGTCGCCACGCCTACGCCCTGCAGATCGCGCAGGCGGCGATGCAACGCTTCAAGAGTCCCGAAACCTATGCCTGGGCCGCGCAGATGACGTTTCGCGCGGGCGACCATGCGGCGGCGCAGGCACTGCTGCGTCAGGCCGTGGCGCGCCACCCGGAAAACATCGCGCTGCGACTGGGCTATGCCGGCATGTTGAGCAAGGCCGGTGACGATGCCGCCGCCTTGCGGATGCTCGATCGCGGCCCGCAGGACGCCGACACCTACGCCCTGCGCGCATCGCTGGCCGCCAGCGCCAATGACGAGAAGGCCCTCGCGGCGTTGTATCGCCAGCTGCAGAAGGCGCCGCCCGACGTGCGCCAGCGCAACGCCTACCTGCTCGGGCAACTGGCGCAGACGCAGCATCGCGATGCCGAGGCGCTGGCCTGGTACGACCAGGTGGGCGATGACGATCCGCATGCGTTCGACGCCGACCTGCGCACCGCGGTGATCCTGCACTCGCAAGGCCACAAGGCCCAGGCCCACGAACTGCTCGAACAACTGCAGATGAGCTATCTCGACCAGCCCGATCAACTGCGCCAGGCCTACCAGGTGGACGCCGAGCTCTACATGCGCGAACAGCACTTCACGCTGGCGGAGGCGGCGTTCAACCGCGCGTTGCAGGTGGTGCCGAACGATCCCGGCTTGCTGTACGGGCGTGGGCTGGCCTACGCCGAAGCGGGCAAGGTGGATCAGGCAGTGAAGGATTTCGAGCGGCTGCTGAAGATCAAGCCCGACGACATCGACGCCAGCAACGCGCTGGGCTACACGCTGGCCGACGCCGGTCGCGACCTGCCGCGGGCCGAAAGGCTGTTGCGCGCCGCGCGCGCCGCCAAGCCGCATGATCCGGCCATCGCCGATTCCTGGGGCTGGCTGCAGTATCGTCTCGGCCACCTCGATCAGGCCGCGCAGGTGTTGCGCGACGCCTGGCAATCGCGCAAGGACGCCGACGTCGGCGTGCACCTGGGCGAGGTGTTGTGGAAACAGGGCCGTCAACAGGAAGCGAAGAAATTGTTCGATGACGTGCGCAAGCTCGATCCGCAAAGCAGCCTGCTGCGTGACACCTTGAAAAGGCTGCAGCCGTGACGCGGTGGTTGCGGTATTCCCTGCTGGCATTGCCGCTGCTGCTGACCGCCTGCGTGCCCACTGTGCGGATGAAGGGCGACGCCAGCCTGCTGGCCGCCCAGCGCGCGCGCGAGCAGGCGCTGGCGCCGCTCGACCGCTGGGTGTTGCAGGGGCGGCTGGGGGTGTCCAACGGCAGCGACGGGGGCAGCGGAAATTTCAGCTGGAGTCAGGACGGCGAGCATTACGAATTCGTGCTGCGCGCGCCGGTCACCGGCAAGAGCTTTCGGCTCAGCGGTGACAACCGTGGTGCGTTGATGGAAGGCCTTGACGGCGGGCCGATCCGCGGCCGCGACGCCGAGTCGCTGATGCACCGGGCGCTGGGTTGGGACGTGCCGCTGCGCGAGCTGCGCGCCTGGGTGCTGGGCCTGCGCGCCGACGGCGGTCCGGCCGAACTCACCTTCGGCGCCGACCGACTGCCGGCCTCGCTGTTGCAGGACGGATGGAGCGTGGACTATCGCGAATGGGATACCGGCCACCAACCGCCGCTGCCCAAAAAACTGTACGCGGCAAAACCGCCGTACAAGGTGAAGCTGGTGATCGAATCGTGGCAACTTCCCTGAACGCGGTTCGCGACCAGGGCATGCCGCTCCCCGACGCGCGCCACGGCATGAACTGCCGGATCGTGCGGGCGCATGCCGCCCACGTCGACGCGCTGTGCGCGATCGAGCGCAAGGCCGTGCAGCTGTTCCGCGGCCATCCGGCATGGTCCTCCTACGTGTCCGTATCGATCCCGCCCGCCCTGCTGCATCTGGCCATCAGCCGCGGACTGGTGTGGGTGGCGCTGGACGCGTCGGACGAGCCGGTGGGTTTCGTGTGGCTGGATACCGACGTGGGCGAGGGCGCGATCGGCGTCGGCGAGATCGACGTGCTGCCGTCGCACGGCCGGCGCGGTATCGGCGCGGCGCTGCTGGAACATGCCTGCGACTGGGCGCGCGCCGCCGGTTACCGCCGGGTCGATCTGGGCACGCTGGCCGACGTGCCATGGAATGCGCCGTTCTACGCCAGGCACGGTTTCGTGGCGGTGGACAAGAACGACCCGGCCTTCGCCTTCGCCCGCCAGCGCGATCGCGACAATGGATTCCCCGAGCACCTGCGCCTGTTCATGAGCCGCCCCTTGCCGCCGCCCGCCGCGGATGGCTGGACGGCCTGGCCGGCGCCGGCCAAGCTCAACCTGTTCCTGCGCATCGTGGGTCGGCGCGACGATGGTTACCACGAGCTGCAGACGGTATTCCGGCTGCTCGACTGGGGCGACGAGATACGTCTTCGCGTTCGCGACGATGGTGAGATTCGCCGCTTGAGCAATACGCCCGGCGTGCCGGCCGAACACGACCTGGTGACTCGCGCCGCGCGATTGCTGCAGGCCGGTGGCGGCATGGGGGTCGATATCGCGGTGGAAAAACGCATCCCCATGGGCGGTGGCCTGGGCGGCGGCAGTTCCGACGCGGCCACCGTGCTGGTGGCGCTCAACCACCTGTGGGGACGCCGGCTGGACGTCGATGCGCTGGCCGAACTGGGCCGCCAGCTGGGCGCCGACGTGCCGGTTTTCGTGCGCGGGCGATCGGCGTGGGCCGAAGGCGTCGGCGAAAAGCTCACGCCGCTGACGCTGCCGCGACGCTATCATGTCGTGCTCGACCCGCACGAGCCGGTGCCGACGGCGGCGCTTTTTCAAGCGCCTGAATTGACACGAAATGCGCCGCGGGCGACAATTTCGTCCTTTGTTTCCGGCGAAACGGCGGAGAACGCCTTCACGGCGGCGGTGCGGGCCCGGCATCCTCCGGTGGCCGCGGCGCTGGACTGGTTGGCGGGCTTCGGCGAGGCGCGGCTTTCCGGCAGCGGCGGTTGCGTGTTTCTGGAAACGAAATCACTCGATCGGGCGGTGGCGATTGCGCGCCGTTGCCCGGCGGCATTCTCGGCCCAGGTGGCTGCGGGTGTCGACGTGTCACCGCTGAACCAGGCCCTGGCGCGCCATTGCGGCGCGTCGTGAGCCACATGGATCGAACCAAAGCACGAACGAAAACTAAAACTTCTGGGGCGTCGCCAAGCTGGTTAAGGCACGGGATTTTGATTCCCGCATGCGCAGGTTCGAATCCTGCCGCCCCAGCCATTCATGATGGCCATTGGTTCTGAGGTAATGACTGTGGATACGTCCACTCCGATGCTGCTTTTTTCCGGCAATGCGCACCGCGCACTGTCCGAGAACGTCGCCCAGCGCCTGGGTGTGCCCTTGGGCAAGGCGCTGGTGGGCACCTTCAGCGACGGGGAAGTGCAGATCGAGATCGAGGAGAACGTCCGCCGTCAGGAGGTTTTCGTCATCCAGCCCACGGGCGCGCCGAGCGCGGAAAACCTGTTCGAGTTGCTGGCGCTTACCGATGCACTCAAGCGGGCTTCGGCCGCCAGCGTCACCGCCGTGATGCCGTATTTCGGCTATGCGCGGCAGGATCGCCGGCCGCGCTCCGCGCGGGTGCCGATCACCGCCAAGCTGGCGGCAAGGATGATCAGCGCGGCGGGCGTCGACCGGCTGCTGACGGTCGACCTGCACGCCGACCAGATCCAGGGCTTTTTCGACATCCCGGTGGATAACGTCTACGCCTCGCCGGTGCTGCTGGCCGACATCTGGCGCAACCACGCCATGGACGACCTGATCGTGGTGAGCCCGGACGTGGGCGGCGTGGTGCGCGCACGGGCCATCGCCAAGCGGCTGGACGATGCGGACCTGGCCATCATCGACAAGCGTCGTCCGCGCGCCAACGTCTCCACGGTGATGAACATCATCGGCGACGTCGACGGCAAGACCTGCGTGATGGTCGACGACATCGTGGACACTGCCGGCACCTTGTGCGCGGCCGCCGCCGCCCTGAAGGAGCGCGGTGCCCGCAGGGTAATCGCCTACTGCGTGCACCCGGTGCTGTCGGGCGCGGCGGTCAGCAACATCGAGAATTCCCAGCTCGACCAGCTCATCGTCACCAACACCTTGCCGCTGCGCGCCGAAGTGCAGGCCTGCAGCAAGATCCGCCAGCTGTCCGTCGCCGAACTGCTGGCCGAAACCATTCGCCGCATCGCCTACGGCGAGTCGGTGAGTTCGCTGTATGTAGATTGATCAACGGGAATGGGGAATCGGGAATAGGGAATCGTAAAAGCACAGCCGGCTTGACGATTCTCCATTCCCGATTCTCTATTCCCAAACCATGACTTTCCTGGTCGCGGGGAAGTCAACCAGCCGCCGCGAGGCGGCAAACAACCACCAAGGTAGTGAAAAGCAATGTCCAAGAATCTTGAAATCAAGGCGCAAAGCCGCAAGGACGAGGGGAAAGGTGCGAGCCGCCGCCTGCGTCGTGCCGCTTATGTGCCCGCCGTTGTCTATGGCGGCGGTCAGGCGCCGGAGAGCATCCAGATCGAGCACAACACCATCCTGCTGGCCGCGAAGAACGAGTCGTTCTTCTCCTCGGTGCTCGACCTGAATGTCGACGGCAAGGTGCAGAAGGTGCTGGTGCGCGACTGGCAGAAGCACCCGTTCAAGCAGCTGATGATGCACATGGATTTCCTGCGCATCGACGAGAACGCCAAGCTGCGCGCCAACGTGCCGCTGCACTTCCTCAACCAGGAAACCTCGCCGGCCGGCAAGATGTCCGGCGTGGTGATCTCGCACAACCTCACCGAGGTGGAAGTCACCTGCCTGCCGAAGGATCTGCCCGCGTTCATCGAGCTGGACCTGGGCTCGATCGAGGCCGGCGACATCGTGCATCTGTCGCAGCTGAAACTGCCACCCAACGTGGAATTGCCCGCGCTGGCGCTGGGTGAGGCGCACGACATTGCCGTGGTCACCGTGAATGCGGTCAAGGAAAGCGCGGCCGATGCGGCCGAAGACGCCGCCGCCGAAGCCGAAGCCGAGGCGAACAAGGCCGCGGCTGCCAAGCCGGCCAAGCCGGCAGGCGACAAGAAGTAAGCCGCGACGGCCCGCGTTCCGATGGAATGCGGGCCGTCCTGCTGCTTCTGCGCATGGCTGGTTTGCGACTCATCGTCGGACTGGGCAACCCCGGTGCCGAATACCTCCGAACCCGGCACAACGCCGGGTTCTGGCTAGTTGACGCCCTCGCCAGCGGGCAGGGCGAGCGCTTCGCCTTCGACGGCAAGCTGCACGGCGAGAGTTGCCGCGTGCGCCTCGGCGGTGAACCGGTGTGGCTGCTGAAGCCGGCCACCTTCATGAACAAGAGCGGCATCGCCGTGGTTTCGGCGCTGCGCTACTACAAGATCGAACCCGAACAATGCCTGGTCGCGCACGACGACCTGGACCTTCCTGCGGGTACCGTACGGATGAAATTCGACGGCGGCCACGGCGGCCAGAACGGCCTGCGCGACATCATGGCCCATCTCGGCCACGGCAAGTTCCATCGGCTGCGTGTGGGTATCGGCCATCCCGGCCATCGCGACCAGGTCACGCCTTGGGTGCTGGGCCGGCCGTCGGCCACGGACGAGGACGCGATCATCGACGGTATCGCCCGCGCGCTGGACGTGCTGCCGCTGGTGGTAGGCGGCCAGTTCGACAAGGCAATGCAGTTGTTGCATACGAATAGCCGGGAATAGGGAATGGTGAATCGGGAATGGTCAAAAGCCAAAGCCCGATTCCTGCTTCTCCTGTTCCCGATTCCCCATTCCCTATTCCCGGAATCACATCCATGGGCATCAAATGCGGCATCGTCGGTCTGCCCAATGTCGGCAAGTCCACCCTGTTCAACGCGCTGACCAAGGCGGGCATCGCGGCGGCGAATTTCCCGTTCTGCACGATCGAGCCCAACGTCGGCGTGGTGCCGGTGCCGGATCCGCGGTTGAACGCGCTGGCGGCGATCGTCAACCCGCAGAAGGTGATTCCGACCGCGGTGGAGTTTGTCGACATCGCCGGCCTGGTGGCTGGCGCGTCGAAGGGTGAGGGCCTGGGCAACAAGTTCCTGGCGCACATCCGCGAGGTCGATGCGATCGCCCACGTGGTGCGCTGCTTCGAGGGTGACGTGATCCACGTGGCCGGCAAGATCGACCCGATCGCCGACATCGAGACCATCGACACCGAGCTGGCGCTGGCCGACCTGGAATCGGTGGAGAAGGCGCTGAACCGCGCCGAGCGCGCGGCCAAGGCGAACGACAAGGACGCGCTGGCGAAGAAGCCGGTGCTGCAGAAGCTGGCCGTCGGCCTCAACGAAGGCAAGTCGGCGCGCAGCCTGGGCCTGGACGAGGAGGAGAAGGCGCTGGTGCGCGACCTGTTCCTGCTCACGCTGAAGCCGCTGATGTACATCGCCAACGTCCCCGACGACGGCTTCGAGAACAACCCGCTGCTCGATGCGGTGCGCGAGCGCGCCGCCGCCGAAGGTGCAGAGGTGGTGCCGGTGTGCGCGGCGATCGAGGAAGAGCTGGCGCAGCTGGATGACGCCGACCGCGACGAGTTCCTGAAGGACATGGGACTGGACGAGCCGGGCCTGAACCGGGTGATCCGCGCCGGCTACAAGCTGCTCGACCTGCAGACCTATTTCACCGCCGGCGTGAAGGAAGTGCGCGCGTGGCAGCTGCGCCGCGGTTCCAGCGCGCCGCAGGCGGCAGGCGTGATCCACAGCGATTTCGAGAAGGGCTTCATCCGCGCCGAGACGATCGGTTACGACGATTTCATCCAGTACAAGGGCGAAGCCGGCGCCGCCGCCGCCGGCCGGCTGCGCAAGGAAGGCAAGGACTACATCGTCAAGGACGGCGACGTGCTGCACTTCCTGTTCAACGTCTGAGCTGCCGGACGTCCGGCGACGCAGCGATCAGATGTCGCTGTCGTCGCCCTCGATGATCTGCCGCTGCATGCGGTCCAGGTAGGCGTCGAGTTCCTGCGTGCTGGCGAAAACCTCGTTCACCGGCACCGCCTTGACGATGTCGAACACCTTGCGCACCTGCGGTTGCGGATTCAGCAGCAGGGTGTGGCCGCCGCGGGCGCGCACGCTCTTGCGGATCTTGGCAAAGCTGCGCAGGCCGGCGCTGCTGACGTATTCCAGGTTGGCCAGGTCGATCACCACGGTTCCGTTGTCCGGAAGCTGCGGCAGCAAGCCGAACATGGCCTCGTCGAGCTCGCCGAAGGTCATCGCATCGAGGCGGCCGCCGACCTGCACGACCACGCGGTTGGGGGCGGAGAATTCACTGTGCAGGCTGAGCGTCATGATGAAGATCCGTCCTGGGTCGGGTGGGTGAAGCGAAGCAGCAGGTGGTTGCCTTGCGCGTCCCGTGTATAGCGCATTTCGTCGGTCATGGTACGCGCAAGGTGGATGCCCAGACCGCCGATTCGCTCGCGGTCTGCCAGGTCGCCGGTAAGGGCGGGAGCGGCGGATTGCAGGGGATCGAAGGCGATGCCGTCGTCGATCAATTCGATCGTGGTGGCGCCTGGCCGGAACTGCAGCAACACGCGGATCTGGCCGGGACGGCCATCGGGATAGCCGTATTCGACCGTGTTGACCATCAGTTCCTCCAGCACCAGGCGCACATCGTCGTGCAGGGATGCCGGGACGTTGGCTTCCCGCAGCAGTTGCTCGCAGCGGTCGAGCGCGGCGAAGACATCCTGCAGTTGGTTGCCGATGCATATCTCGGTCGCCGGCACCCTGGTGCCGTGCCAGGTCAGCGCCAGCAGGGTGATGTCGTCCGCTTGCGCCGCATCCGCCACGAAGTCGTCGACGTCGCCCAGCAGCCGCTCGATATAGGCGGCGGTGGCAGCGGCCGGGGGAACCTGGGCGAGGCTTTCCACGGTACGCTCGATGCCGTACATCCTTTGCTTGTCGTCGCTGGCTTCGGTGATGCCGTCGGTGTACATCAGCAGCGTTTCGCCCTGGCGCAGGCGCAGGCGGTGTTCCGGGTACGTCGAGTCCTCATACAGACCCAGCACCGCGCCGGTGGGGACCTCCTGCAATTGCGGTGCGCCGCGGCCGCACAGGATCGGTGGCTCGTGGCCGGCACTGGCCAGCACCAGCTCGCCACTGCCGGTGTCCAGCAGACCGCACAGCAGGGTGACGAACATGCAGCTGTCGTTGCCGCGGCAGAGTTCGAGATTGAGCAGATGCAGGAGGTTCTGCGGCGTCTGCGCGCGCGGCGCCAGCGCCTTGGCCAGGGTGATCGTCTGCGCCATGAACAGGGCGGCCGGAATGCCCTTGTCGGAGACGTCGCCCACCATCACGAAGAAGCGCTGCGGGTCGAGCATGAAGTAGCTGTAGAGATCGCCGCCGACGGCTCGCGCGGGCCGCAACGCCGCATGCAGTTCGAACTGCGCGCAGACGGCGTCGAGGTAGTGCGCGTTCGGCAACAGGCCGAGCTGGATCTGGTGGGCGATCTCCAGTTCGCTGGCCAGCCGCTGTTTTTCCCGGGCCACCCGGGCGAGATCATCCAGGTGCAGGGCCAGCTCGCGGCGCATGTGGTCGAAGGATTGGGTCAGGCGACCCACTTCGTCGGGGCGATGCGCCGGCGGCAATTCGAAATCCAGCTCGCCGCGGGCGACGTGTTCGGCCCGGTCGGCCAGTACGCCCAGCGGCGCCATCGTGCGGCGGATCGTCAGCAGGGTGATCAGCGACACGCCGAGCAGCGCCAGCAGGCCCAGCGCGAGGCTCAGCGTGAAGATGTGCCGCACGCTGGCGTAGGTCTGGTATTCGGGCACCACCAGGCCGAGCCGCCAGCGCGTGCCTTCGATCGGTGCGGAATAGACCCATACCGGCCCGCGCGCACGCGGGTTCTGCGCCACCGGCAGGCGCATGGCCCCAGCCTGGTCGCCGGCCAGCGCATCGAGCAGGGCCGGTGCGCCGCGCTTGCCGACCAGGGCCGGATTGTCGTGCGCCAGGTAATTGCCGTCGCTGTCGAGCACGAACGTGTAGGCACCGGCGGGCTTGTTCAGGCTGGCCAGGATCTGGTGCAGCCAGTCGAGGGTGACATCGGCGTTGATGATGCCGACCGGATGCCCGCCGCGTTCGATCGCCACGGAGTAGTTGATGATTTGACGATGCCGCGACAGCGACAGGAACGGCCGCTGCCAGCAGCCGCGGGCACAGCCGAGACCGCCGAGGAACCAGTTGGTGTTCCAGTACGGCCTGGTGTCGTGCGACAGGTCGCGGCTGGTCAGGGTGCCGTCGTCCCGCCGACGCACGAACGGCGAGTAGGAGGGCGTGTCGGCCGGATCGGGCGAGCGCGCGAACACGGCGGCCAGGCCATCCATGTCGCGATTGGCGGCCATGGCATCCCGCAACAGGGGTTCGGCGTCGTCCTGGCGGGTGGCGACGATCGCGGCGAGCATCCGGGCCGAGGCGGCTACCCGATCGATACGAGCCTGGATCTGGCTGCCCGCGTTGGCCGCAAGGGCGGCGGCCTCCTGGCGGGTGTGCTGCAGTATCTGCGCGCGGGTCAGGCTGAGCAGCAGCGCGCCGATCGCCGCAAGCACGACCGTGGATCCGACCAGAACCCGCAGTGCTGTCCGCGATGCAATGCTGCGCAGGGCCATGCTGCATTCCGCTTTCCTTGAGCCTGCATCTAGCCATGAAGCATGGTCGTCCGCAAGCTGGGCAGGCGTGGACCGTTCGTCCGTCAGGGCATAATTCGGACCTCATACATCGCCAACGGGATGTCGCCCATGGCCGGACAACAGCACGAAGTGACGTTTCGCTTTCTCGCCCAGCCCACGGATGTGAATTTCGGCGGCAAGGTGCATGGCGGCATGGCGATGAAATGGATCGACCAGGCGGGGTACGCCTGCGCGGTGGGCTGGAGCGGGGCTTACTGCGTCACCGCGTCGGTGAGCGGGATCCAGTTCGTGGCGCCGATCCTGATCGGCGACCTGGTCACCGTGCGTGCGCGATTGATCCATACCGGCACCAGCAGCATGCATCTGGCGGTCGACGTGCTGGCTCGCGACCTGCGTCGGGACGAACAGCGCCTGGCCACCAGTTGCGTCATGGTTTTCGTGGCGCTCGACGGACAGGACGGCAAGCCCACCCCGGTGCCGCGCTGGGAGCCGCGAGACGACAGCGAGCGCCGGCTGCAGGCGCAGGCCCGGCAACTGCTGGAGTTGTCCAAGGGCATGGAGCAAGTGGTCGATTTGCGGGGCTCGACGCCGGATTGAACGGCGGCGAAACCTGCCGGAAAATCGCGCCTGCATGCGAATTCGATGCCAGAAGGTGTTGACAGTCCGGGGCCCGATCCACACAATACGCGTTCTTTGTTGGAGGGATACCCAAGCGGCCAACGGGGGCAGACTGTAAATCTGCTGGCTTACGCCTTCGGTGGTTCGAATCCACCTCCCTCCACCAGTTGCAAGCGGCAACAGGCGACGCGAAAGCGGCGCCGCTGAAAAGGTTTCCGCGCAGGGCGGGAGTAGTTCAATGGTAGAACATCAGTTTTCCAAACTGATTACGCGGGTTCGATTCCCGCCTTCCGCTCCATTGCGCTGCATCTGCTGAGCGAAGTTGATCAACGCAGATGCTGCAGGGATCGACGCCCTTATGAAGAGTCCGGCAGGATGCCGGGTTCATCTTCGTCATCATGGAGGATGGCAAAAAAATACCTGCTCATGTAGCTCAGTCGGTAGAGCACTTCCTTGGTAAGGAAGAGGTCACAGGTTCGATTCCTGTTATGAGCACCATTTTTGTTTGACCTTCACGGTCGTGACCCTTGCAGGGCACGTTTCTTCAAACCATTGACTCCATCGGGGTTTAGCGCGCATGGCAAAGGGTAAATTCGAACGCACCAAGCCGCACGTCAACGTCGGCACGATT
>JBIQMK010000023.1:0-22058 GCA_044463365.1 Rhodanobacter sp.
GGGCGCGGATGCGGACAGCTGGGGGCTGGATCACGGCACCTGGTCGGTGCTGGTGCATGCGTTTCCGGATGCCGACGTGCCGGTGGTGCAGTTGTCGATCAACGCCGCCGAGCCCGCGCGTTATCACGTGGAGCTGGGGATTCGGCTGGCGGCGCTGCGCCAGCGCGGGGTGCTGTTGATGGGTAGCGGCAACGTGGTGCACAACCTGCGCGCCATGGACGGCCGTTCGCCCGACCTGGGTTTCGACTGGGTGCGGCCGTTCAGCGAGGAGGCGATCGGCGTGATGACGGACCGCCCCGCGGATGCGGCGCAGCTGGTGTCGCATCGCGACTTCAGCCGCGTGGCGCCCACGCCGGAGCACTTCCTGCCGCTGCTGTACATCGCCGGGTTCAGCGCAGCCACCGGGGAAACGCCGAAGGTGCTGGTGGATGGTTACGCCTATGGCTCGCTGTCGATGACGTCGTTTGGCGTGGGCGTGTCGTGCCCGCCTGCCGCGGCGGGTTTGCCCGGTGCATCGCCCCTGGGCAGCAAGGCGCCGTCCGACGGGACGAATATCTAGCGGTTCTGCGGGTGCGGGTGTTGCTGGGGGAGGGGCATGCACATTCCGGCGCTCCCGGTTGTCGCGTATGGTTCGCAAGACGCTTGAGCCGCTTGATCATCGACAGGGGATAGACCGATGCATGCTGCAGACACTCATGGGGGCGGATGCTTTCCGGGCCCGGTTTCCGTGCGGGCGGGGAAGGCGTGGTTTCGGGCCTTTCATCGGTCACGCCACGTACTGATGGTTCTCCCGCTGTTGCTGCTGGCCGGCTGCAACCATCGGGTGGCGTCGGAGAAGAACGTCGACGTTTGCGCGCTGATGCTGGAGGCGGCGACTTCAGCGCTGCACGGCGTGCCGGTCACCGAACGCGGGCCGGGTACCTGCGAGTTCCGTGTCGACGGCGAGGACAGCAGCGGCGGGCGCATCCAGGTCGGACTTCTCACGCGTGCTGCGGCGGGCGGCTCGCGCCAGTTCGATCAATCCGTACGCCTGATCCTGGCCGAGGCCGCGCAGACTTACGGCAACGCGGGGTCGCCTGCATTGGGCGACTTGGCCGAAGTGGCAGTGGGTTTCGGCAGCGAGCCATCCCAATCCCTTCGGCAGGTGGTGGTGGCTGAGCGTGGCGTGATGATGGAGGTGTTCATCGGCGCCGAAACCGAGCTGAGCCGCGAGGAGGTGCTTGCCCTGACGCGGGCGCTGTGGACGCAGGTGACCACGTACAAGCGACCGTCGACCTGAAGGCGCGGGGAACGCACCCTGCGCTTTTCCCACTTTCTCGCGGCGCTGAGGCCAGCTGAGGTAATGTCGGCAGTTCGTCGCCGCAGCTAGCTGCGGCGCGCTACCTCACCCGATCCATGGAGAAACGCCCATGCAATACCGTCGCCTTGGCAAATCCGGCCTGCAGCTTTCCGCGTTGTCGTTTGGCGCGTGGGTGACGTTCGGGAAGCAGGTGGACCGCACGCAGGCGCGCGAGTTGCTGGCGTTGGCGCATGCGCGCGGGGTGAATTTTTTCGACAACGCCGAGATCTACAACCACGGCGTGGCCGAGGAAGTGATGGGCGATGTGCTGGCCGACCTGCGTTTTCCGCGCGACAGCTACTGCGTGTCCAGCAAGGTGTTTTTCGGCTCGGCCACGAACCCGCTGCCGACCCAGCGCGGGCTGTCGCGCAAGCACGTGATCGAGGCCTGCCACCAGGCAATGCAGCGGTTGCGGGTGGATTACCTGGACCTGTATTTCTGCCATCGCGCCGATCCGGAAACGCCGATGGAGGAAACCGTGGCGGCGATGGATACGCTGATCCGCCAGGGCAAGGTGTTGTACTGGGGCACCAGCGAATGGTCGGCCGAGGAAATCCACGCGGCGCATCGCGTGGCTCGCGAAAACCACATGTACGCGCCGGTGATGGAGCAGCCCGAATACAACCTGCTGCATCGCCAGCGGGTGGAGGTGGAATACGCGCCGTTGTACGAGGCCTACGGCATGGGCACCACGATCTGGTCGCCCCTGGCGTCCGGCCTGCTCAGCGGCAAGTACAACAACGGTGTGCCGCCGGATTCGCGACTGGCGCAGGAAGGTTACGAATGGCTGCGCGACAGCCTGCTGGGCGATGGCCTGGACAAGCGCATCGGCAAGGTGCGCGCGCTGAAGACGATCGCCGACGACCTGGGCGTGAGCCAGGTGCAACTGGCGCTGGCGTGGTGCCTGCTGAACCCCCACGTGTCCACCGTGATGCTGGGCGCCAGTCGCCTGGAACAACTGGAACACAATCTGGGCGCGATGGACGTGCTGCCACGGCTGGATGCTGCCGTCGCGCAGCGGATCGAGCAGGCGATGGCGGACTGAGCAGGTTTTGACAAGCGACGGTGCGGCACGGTTGACAGGTTAATGAGAATCATTATCATCTGAACACCGTCCGCGCTGGAGTTTCCGATGTCGCCTTCGTCCCTGCTGCTGTCGTCCCCCGCCGCTTCCCTCGCCGAACCGCGCCGACGTCCCATGTCGATGACCACCAGTGCGGTGCGTCGCGTCAACAGCCTCGCGCTGCTCGATGGCGCGCGTGAGCTGGTGATCCAGCACCAGGGCAACGAATACCACTTGCGCCTCACGCGCAACGACAAGTTGATCCTCACCAAGTAGCTCGCACCCCAGTTTCCACGCCTCAGCCAGTGCACACGCGCCAGCCGGGCCACCGTCGAGGTGATCCATGTTTGGCCGTCCATTTTCCATCTTGCAATGCCTGGGCTATCACCCCGCACCCACCCCCGTCACCCGGCGCTGGCGGCGGCTCACTCCGCTGGAACTGATGCACCGGCTGCCGGCCCTCGGCTGCGTGTTGTATCTGCCGGCCACCTGCGCCGACGTGCGGCCACCGCGTGGCTGGCTGCTGGGCTCGGCCGATCTGCAGCCGCTGTTGCGCACGCACTGGTTGGCGGAAGGGGGCGAGGTGACCACGGAAGGTCCGCGCGAATGGATCGAATGCGTGGATGTGCGCGGCGTGACCCAGGCTCGTTTGCACCTGCTGCCGGACACCGATTATCTCGCCTGGGATCGGTTGCTGGCGGCGGGCGAGGACGTGGAGCCTCCGGCGGGTTGGCATGTCTCGCGGCGTTTCCAGCCGGCCAGTGCGCGCTTGTGCTGTTTCGAGTGGCGGGTTCTGGCTTGCCTGCGGGTGTTCGATGCCTGCCTTGCGCCGGCGGCTTCGGCGGTGGGGCGGCGGTTGGCTGGGCAGGTTGCGCGCGCGGAGGCGTTGCCGTTGCAGCGGGTGGTTGGGGTTTAGGTTGGGCGAAGAGCGGCCCCCTTCCGCCCTCCGGGCACCTTCCCCCGCAAGCGGGGGAAGGAAGCTGGCTGCTTCGAGGAGCTCCATTGCTTCCTTCCCCCGTTTCACGGGGGAAGGTGCCCGAAGGGCGGAAGGGGGTGCTTTTCCCGCAAGCTGTCCGCCTGTCCGCGCCCTTGTCCGCGGACACTCGGCGTGTCGATCGGTTAACAAGCAACTGATTGATTTCAATGAAATATAAGTAACCCTTCCCGCTGGCACATCGCTTGCAAACCTCCCCGCGCAACCGCGCTGTCCGCGGTGGGGAAGGGCAAGATGATTCGTGATACCTCAGCGCAGGACCGCATGGTCGAGGTCAAACCCAACCGTCGGCGACGGTTGATTCTGGCGGGCGGCGGCATTGCCGTGCTGGCCCTGCTGGTGTGGTTGGCGCCGGGTATCGCACGCATGTTTTCCGCGTCGGCGTCGGTCAGCAGTTCGCGGCTGTCGTTCGCCACGGTGGAGCGCGGGCCGTTCGTGCGTGATATCGCGGCCGAGGGCAAGGTGGTGGCGGCGGTGAGCCCCACGCTGTACGCCACCTCCGGCGGCGCGGTGACCTTGAAGGTGCACGCGGGCGACACGGTGAAGCAGGGCCAGGTGCTGGCCACCATCGTGAGCCCCGAGCTGACCAACAAGCTGGCGCAGGAGCAGAGCAACGCCGACGCGATGGAGGTGGATTACCAGCGCGCCCAGATCGATGCGCGCAAGCAGCGCGGCGAACTGCAGAAGGCGTACGACAACGCCAAGATCGACGAGCAGGCCGCCGAGCGCGACCTGGATCGCAACGTGAAGGCCTTCGGCAAGGGCGCCGTGCCCGGCATGGACGTGGACCGCGCCAAGGACGCGCTGCACAAGGCGCAGATCACGCTGCAGCACGCCAAGGCCGACCTGGGCATGGACAACGCCAGCCTCAACTTCGACATCCAGTCGAAGAAGCTGGCGCACGAACGGCAGTTGCTGCTGGTGAAGGATCTGCAGCGTCAGGTCGACGACCTCAACGTGAAATCGCCCGTCGATGGCCAGGTTGGCCAGTTGTTCATCGCCGAGCGCGCCACCGTGGCCAAGGACGCGCAACTGCTCAGCGTCATCGACCTGTCCGCGCTGCAGGTGGAAATGCAGGTGCCGGAAAGTTTCGCCCGCGATCTGGGCATCGGCATGGCCGGCGAGATCAGCGGCAACGGCCATACCTGGAAGGGCCTGGTGAGCGCGATTTCGCCCGAGGTGGTCAATGGCCAGGTGGCCGCACGGCTGCGCTTCGCCGGCGACACGCCCAAGCAGTTGCGGCAGAACCAGCGCCTGTCCGTGCGCGTGCTGCTGGACAAGCGCGACAACGTGCTGACCGTGCAGCGCGGCTCGTTCGTGGACGAATCCGGCGGCAGCTACGCCTACGTGGTGCGCGACGACATCGCCACCAAGACACCCATCCGCGTGGGCGCCTCCAGCATCGACAAGGTGGAGATCCTCGATGGCCTGAAGGAAGGCGACCGCATCGTGATTTCCGGTACCGACAGCTTCAAGGGCGCGACGACCGTGGCCATAAGCAACTGACGATTTTCTCCCTCCCCTGCTCGCAGGGGAGGGCTGGGGAGGGGTAAAGCTCTTGCTCTCAAGGTCGAAAGCGCTACCCCCTCCCAACCTCCCCCTGCAAGCAGGGGGAGGAGCCAAACAACCACACCACTGAGGGATGACACCCATGCTGAAAATGACCCACCTGTCCAAGGTCTACCGCACCGAAGTGGTGGAGACCTACGCGCTGCGCGATTTCAACATCGACGTGAAGGAGGGCGAGTTCGTGGCTGTCACCGGACCGTCCGGTTCGGGCAAGACCACCTTCCTCACCATCGCTGGCCTGCTGGAAACCTTCAGCGGTGGCGAGTATCACCTCGACGGCATCGAGGTGAGCAACCTCAACGACAACGCGCGCTCGAAGATCCGCAACGAGAAGATCGGCTTCATCTTCCAGGCGTTCAACCTGATCCCCGACCTCAATGTGTTCGACAACATCGAGGTGCCGTTGCGCTACCGCGGCATGAAGGCGGCCGAGCGCAAGCAGCGGATCATGGAGTCGCTGGAGCGCGTTGGCCTGGCCTCGCGCGCCAAGCACTACCCGGCCGAACTCTCCGGCGGCCAGCAGCAACGCGTGGCGATCGCCCGCGCCCTGGCCGGCTCGCCGCGCCTGCTGCTGGCCGATGAGCCCACCGGCAACCTGGACACGCAGATGGCGCGCGGCGTGCTGGAGCTGCTGGAGGACATCCACCGCGAGGGCGCCACCATCGTGATGGTCACGCACGATCCCGAACTGGCCGCACGCGCCCAGCGCAACGTGCACATCATCGACGGCCAGGTGGTGGACCTGGCCGAAGACCCCCGCTTCCATCCGGCGCAGGTCGCAGCCGGCGAAGCGCGTGGCTGAAGAGCAGGGAGCCGGGAATCGGGAATAGGGAATCGTTGAGAGCGCAAGCTCGCGAGACCGCCGCTTTTCCGATTCTCCATTCCCGATTCCCCCATTCCCGGAACCCACGCATGTTCGCCTACTACTTCCAACTCGGACTTCGCAGCCTGCGCCGCAACCCGGCGCTGACGGCGTTGATGGTGATGGCGATCGGCTTTGGCGTGGCCGCGTCGATGATTTCCTGGTCGGTATTTCGCGCGGTGTCGGGCAATCCGATTCCGGACAAGTCGGCGCGCCTGTTCATTCCGCTGGTTGACGCCTGGGGGCCGCGGCGGAACGTGCAGGGCGAACCGGCCGATGCGCTGGGTTACATCGATGCGATGGCGCTGATGCGGGGACACCAGGCGAAGCGCCAGACGCTGCTGTACCCGGTGCAGATGTCGGTGATGCCGGGTCGTGGCCGCGATCTTCCCATCGCCGTCAGCGGCTATGCCGTCGGCAGCGATTTCTTTCCGATGTTCGAGGTGCCGTTCCGCTACGGCGCCGGCTGGAGTCCGCAGGACGACGCGTCGCGCGGCTCGGTGGTGATCATCAGCCAGCAGCTCAACCAGCGGCTGTTTGCCGGCGCCGACAGCGTGGGGCGCACGATCAGCCTCAGCGGCCACGATTACCGCATCGTGGGCGTGACAGGCCATTGGGATCCGCGCCCGCGCTTCTTCGACCTGTTCAGCACGGACGGCTTCGGCGATGCCTCAGACTTCTACATGCCCTTCAGTCGCGCGCTCGACTTGCAGATGCGCACGGACGGCCGCAACAGTTGTCGCGGCAAGCTGACCTTCACCACCTGGGAGGGCTGGCTGCAAAGCAACTGCGTCTGGATCACGCCGTGGGTGGAGTTGGACAGCGCGGCCGAGGTGGCAGGCTACCGCCGCTTCCTCGACAACTACGCCGCCGATCAGCAGCGCGCCGGACGCTTCGACTGGGCGCCCAACGTGCGCCTGCGCGATGTCGCACAGTGGCTCGACCACCAGCGCGTGGTACCGCCGGAGAGCCGCATCTCGCTGATCGTGGCGCTGGGCTTCTTCGCCATCTGCCTGGTCAACACGATCGGCCTGCTGCTGGCGAAATTCCTGCGCCGCGCCGGCGAGATCGGCGTGCGCCGCGCGCTGGGCGCCACGCGCCGGGAAATCTATGCGCAATACCTGATCGAGGCGGCCACGGTGGGACTGGCCGGCGGGCTGCTGGGCCTGCTGTTCACCGCGGTGGGCGTGTCGGGCGTGGGCATCCTGTTCCAGCCGCAGATCGCGCGTATGGCGCATCTCGATCTTTCGCTCGTGGGGCTGACCCTGCTGGTGGCGATATTCGCGACCATGCTCGCGGCCTTCTATCCCGCCTGGCGCGCCGCGAACGTGCAGCCGGCATGGCAGTTGAAATCGAACTGAGGTGGCGTCGATGCACATCAAACCCATCCTCGTCGCGCTGCGCCGGCACAAGGCCGGTACCGTGCTGATCGCGCTGCAGATCGCGCTCACCCTGGCGATCGTGTGCAACGCGCTTTTCATCATTCACCAGCGGTTGTCCAACATGTCCAACGACAGCGGCGTGGACGAGGCCGACGTGTTCGTGATCAAGAACCAGTGGGCCGTCGACCGCCCGACGGCGCAGATCGACGCGCAGGTGCGCGCCGACCTGTCCGCGTTGCGCCAGCTGCCCGGCGTGCAGGCCGCTTCTCCTGCCAGCGGCTATCCGCTGCAAGGTGGCGGTTGGGACAACTTCGTCACCATGACGCCCGAGCAGATCGAGCCGACCACCGATTCCGCGGTGTATACCGGGGATGAGCACCTGCTTGACGCGCTGGGCCTGCGCTTGATCGCCGGGCGCAATTTCCGTTCCGATGAAGTGGTTGTCATGGGGACGCAGGAAGCGCTCATCCCGCCGGTGGCCATCGTGAGCAAGGCGCTCGCCGATCGACTGTTTCCCGATGGCTCGGCGCTGGGCAAGAGCTTTTATGCGATGGGTGCAACGCCCAGCACGATCATCGGCATCGTCGATCCGCTGCATCGGCAGGGTACGGATCAATGGAACCAGCCCTATGCCGGGCAATCGCTGATCTGGCCACTGCGTGCGGACGACGCGCGCGGCATCTTCTACATCGTGCGTGCCAAGCCCGGGCAGCTCGCCGCCGCCATGCGCGAGGCGCCCAAGGCGCTGTATGCGCAAAGCCGCATGCGCATCATCGATCCGAAGGACGGCATCCGCGATTACGCCGAGATCCGCCACCGCGTCTACGACAGCGATCGCGGCATGGCGATCCTGATGGGCATCATCAGCGTCGTGCTGCTGGCGATCACCGCCGCGGGCATCGTGGGCCTGACCAGTTTCTGGGTCGGCCAGCGGCGCAAGCAGATCGGCGTGCGCCGCGCACTGGGCGCCACGCGCGGCGACATCCTCGGCTACTTCCTCACCGAAAACCTGCTTATCGGCCTCGGCGGCGTGCTGGCGGGCGTGGTGCTGGCGTTCGGCATCAACCTGTGGATGGTGAGCCAGTTCGAAACGGCGCGGTTGTCGCTGGCGTACGTGGGCAGCGGTGTGGTGTTGCTGTTGTTGCTGGGGCAGGGCGCGGTGCTGGCACCGGCCGTGCGTGCCTCGCACGTGTCGCCGGTGGAGGCCACGCGGAGCGTGTGAGCCATCACTCCCTCCCCTGTGACCGAAGGGAATCCCTCTTCGGGACAAGGCAGGGGAGGGCTGGGGTGGGGTGCTTTTGATCTTGACGTCAAAAGCTTGGACCCCCTCTCGACCTCCCCCTGCCAAGGCTGGGGGAGGAGACAAAACCTTGGAGTGAACGGAATGTTTGCCTACTACCTCGAACTGGCCTTGCGCAGCCTCAAGCGAAGCCCTGGCCTCACCGCGTTGATGGTGTTGGCGATCGGCTTCGGCGTGGCCGCGTCGATGACGACGTACTCGGTGTTTCGCGCCGTTTCCGGAGACCCGATCCCGTGGAAATCGGCGCAGTTGTTCGTGCCGCAGATCGACAACTGGGGGCCGAAGGATCGCGATACCGATGGCGAGCCGCCGAGTGCGATGGATTATCTCGACGCCACCACGCTGATGCGCGACCACCGCGCCAAGCGGCAATCGGCGATGTACCAGATCTCCCCCTCGGTGGTGCCGGCGCAGGCGGGCAAGCATCCGCTCAACGTCACCGGCCATGCGGTGTACAGCGAATTCTTCCCGATGCTCGACGTGCCGTTCCTCTACGGCAACGGCTGGAGCGCGCAGGACGATGCGCAGCGCGCCGCGGTGGCGGTGATCAGCAGCAAGCTCAACGAGAAGCTGTTCGGCAACGTCGACAGCGTGGGCCGCACGGTGAACATCGAAGGCCGCGATTACCGCGTGGTCGGCGTGCTCGATCACTGGAACCCGCAGCCGCGCTTCTACGACGTGACCAACACGGGCGGCTTCAGCGAGAACGTGGAGGACGTCTTCCTGCCGTTCGAGCGCGCGATCTCGGTGGGCCTGCCCAACAACGGCAACACCAACTGCAACGCCACGCCGAAGGAGTCGGGCTTCGTGGGCCTGCAGCATTCGGAATGCGTGTGGATCGCCTACATGGCCGAGCTGGACGATGCGGCGGCGGTCAGCGCGTATCGCCAGTACCTGGACGCCTATGCGAAAAACCAGCAGAAGGCCGGCCGTTTCGGCTGGGCGCCCAACAACCGCCTGCGCAACCTGCCGGACTATCTGGAACAGCAGCAGGTGGTGCCGCGCGACACCAAGGTGTCGCTGCTGGTGGCGCTGGGCCTGTTGCTGGTGTGCCTGGTGAACACCGTGGGCCTGCTGCTGGCCAAGTTCCTGCGCCGCAGCGGCGAGATCGGCGTGCGCCGCGCGCTGGGTGCGCCGCGCAAGGCGATCTACCTGCAGTTTCTCACCGAGGCGGGCATGGTCGGCGCGGCCGGCGGCGTGCTGGGCCTGCTGCTGACCGGCGTGGGTGTGGCCAGCGTGGGCCTGGTGCTGCCCAAGAGCATTTCCGACCTGGCCCGGCTCGACCTTTCACTGCTGGTGATCACGCTGCTGGTGGCCGTATCGGCGACCCTGCTGGCCGGGCTTTACCCCACCTTCCGTGCGTCGCGCGTGCAGCCGGCGTGGCAACTGAAGTCCAACTGAGGAGGGATGCCGTGATTTTTCCCGTCATCTCCCGGCTCGTCATTCCAGCGAAAGCTGGGATCCAGCGCCTTCCCTCGATGGGCGAAAGCCACTGGGCCCCAGCTTTCGCTGGGGTGACGAGCAAACAGCAAGGTCGACGCACTCCACCCGGTCCGCGCAAGGAACCACAACGATGACACTCCATCCCATCCTCGCCGCATTGCGCAAGCACAAGGCCGGCGTCGTGCTGATCGCCATGCAGATCGCGCTGACCCTGGCGATCGTCTGCAATGCGGTGTTCATCATCGGCCAGCGCATCGAACGGGTGAACCGCCCGACCGGGCTGGACGAGAGCAACCTGTTCCTGGTCACCCAGCAGTGGGTGGGCGCGCCCGGCGAGGACGTGCCCGGTGGCGTGGACAAGCTCGATGCCATGCAGCTCGAAGATCTTGCCGCGCTGCGCCAACTGCCCGATGTGGTGTCGGTGGCGCCGATCAATTCGATGCCGCTGCTCGACTCGTCGTGGAACGGCGCCATCGCCACCAAGCCCGGGGATACGCAATTCCGCGGCAAAAGCGTTACCCGCACCACGTATTACTTCAGCGACGAGCAGGTATTGCCCACGCTCGGTGTGCGGCTGGTCGCCGGACGCGCGTTCAATGCCGGCGACGTGGTGCACCAGGGATTCCGCGACCAGCGTGATCCGGACATCGCGATCCTGACCAAGGCGCTTACCGACAAATTGTTCCCGGATGGCGCCGTGGGCAAGGCCGTTTACCTCAACGGCGGCAACAAACCGGTCACCGTGATCGGCGTGGTCGAGCGCATGCAGGTGCCGTATGCCGGTGGCGGCGACGAGGTGGCGTGGAACTCCACCCTGATACCCGCGCGCCTCAACGCGAACTTCGCCCGCTACGCGGTGCGCACCAAGCCGGGTCGGCTGGACGACGTGATGCGCACGGTGATGCCGGCGCTGTACAAGGTCAACCCGATGCGTGTGCTGGACGACGACAGCGTGCGCTCGTTCGGCGAGATCCGCGACAAGGCGTATCGCGCCGATCTTGGCATGGCGATCCTGATGGGCGTGGTGTGCCTGATCCTGCTGTGCGTCACCGCCGCCGGCATCGTGGGGCTCACCAGTTTCTGGGTTGGCCAGCGGCACCGGCAGATCGGCGTGCGGCGCGCGCTGGGCGCACGCAAGATCGACATCCTGCATTACTTCCAGATCGAGAACCTGCTGATCGCCGGTACCGGCGTGGTGATCGGCGTGCTGCTGGCGGTGGGGCTGAACCAGTGGCTGATGAGCCACTACGAGATGACCCGCATCCCCGTGCTGTACGTGCTCACCGGCGTGCTGGCGATGCTGGCCATCGGCCAGGCCGCGGTGTTCGTGCCGGCACGGCGCGCGTCGAACGTGCCGCCGGTGGTGGCGACGCGGGCGGTGTGATCAACAAGCAGGGAATCGGGAATAGGGAATCGGTAGAGCAACAGCGGTCCGCCCTGGCTTTTCCCATTCCCGATTCCCCATTCCCATCTCCAAAGGAGACACCGAAGGTGTTCGGCTACTACCTCGACCTGGCCCTGCGCAGCCTCAGGCGCAACAAGGCGCTCACCGTGCTGATGGTGCTGGCGATCGCGCTGGGCATCGGCGCCAGCATGACCACGCTTACGGTGCTGCACGTGTTGTCGGGCGATCCGTTGCCCGGGCGCAGCGATACCTTGTACTACCCGCAGATCGATCCGCGCGACGACAGCGGCCAGATGCCGGGCGAGGAGCCGCCGGAGCAGGTCACCCTGATCGACGGGCTCAACCTGCTGCATGCCAAGCGGGCCGATCGCCAGGCGCTGATGGCCGGCGGTTACGTGCCGGTGCAGTCGGATGAGGCGGTGGTCGATCCGTTCTACACGGAGGCGCGTTTCACCACCGCCGATTTCTTCCCCATGTTCGGCACGCCGTTTCGCTATGGCCGAGGCTGGAATGCGGGCGACGACGAGGCCAAGGCGCGCGACGTGGTGATCAACGGCGAGCTCAACAGCCGGCTCTTTGGCGGCGCCAACAGCGTGGGCCGCAGCCTGCGCATCGCCGACACCCGTTTCCGCATCGTGGGCGTGCTCGACGACTGGGCGCCCAATCCGCATTTCTACGATCTCAACACCGGCTCTTACGGCCGCACCGAGCAGGTGTTCGTGCCGTTGCAGACGGCCATGGGCTTGAAGCTGGAGCGCCACGGTTCCAACGACTGCTGGGGCAAGGGCGCCGGCGGCGTGGGCCGGATCTACCCCGGCGAAAGCTGCGTGTGGTTGCAGTTCTGGGTGCAGCTGGACAGTGCGGCGAAGGCTGCCGCGTACGAGCAGTTCCTGGTGCATTACTCGCAGGAGCAGAAGGCGCTGGGGCGCTTCGTGAGGGCGCCGAATGTCCGCCTGCGCAACGTGATGCAGTGGTTGGCTCACGAAAAAGTGGTGCCCGACGACGTGCGCCTGCAGACCGGCCTGGCGTTCGGCTTTCTGCTGGTGTGCCTGGTCAACACGATCGGCTTGATGCTGGCCAAGTTCATGCGTCGCGCCGCTGACCTCGGCGTGCGTCGCGCGCTGGGAGCATCGAAGCGCGCGCTGTTCGCCCAGTTGCTGGTGGAGTCCGGCGTGGTCGGTGTGGTGGGCGGTGCCGGCGGCCTGCTGCTGGCGGGCGTGGGCTTGTGGGCGGTACGGCAGCGCCCCTCCAGCTATGCCGCGTTGGCGCACCTGGACGGCAGCATGCTGCTGGTCACCTTGGTTCTGGCGCTGGGCTCGACCCTGTTGGCCGGCATGCTGCCGGCCTGGCGTGCCTGCCAGGTGCCGCCCGCCCTGCAGCTCAAGAGCAACTGAGGATGACCCGGATGGAACTGCGACCGATTCTCTCCACGCTGCGACGGCACAAGACCACCGCATGGTTGCTGATACTGGAAATCGCGCTGACCTGCGCGATCGTCTGCAACGCGGTGTTCATGATCAACCACCGCCTGCAGCACATGCAGATGTCCACCGGCATCGACGAGCACGCCCTGGTGCAGATACAGGTGGCCGAAGTGGCGCCCTTGCCGGATATCTACGCGCGGGCGCGGGAGGATCTGGCCGTCATCCGGCAGGTGCCCGGCGTGCAGGCCGCGACGCTGGTGAACCAGGTACCGCTGGGCGCGTCGTCATCGAACGCCAACATCATGCTCGAGCCCACGCAGCGCCAGCCGACCCTCAACGCCGGCACCTATTTCGGCGTGGACCTGGGCCCCACGATGGGCCTGCGCCTGCTGGCGGGGCGCTACCTGCGTCCCGAAGAAGTGCTCGACTCGGACGTCGTGCTCAAGGCACTGGCCGATGGCGACACGAAAGTCATCGCCCCGGTCACGGTGATCACGCAGGCGATGGCGCAACGCTTGTGGCCGGGCGGCGAGGCGCTGGGCAAGATGGTCTACCTGGGGCCGATCGGCGTGCGGGTGGTCGGTGTGATCGAGCAACTGGCGCGTGCCAACGCCTACGACGACGCCACCGCGCAGTATTCGATGATCCTGCCGATGTTCATGGGCGCCGGGAAAGACCAGAGCTATCTCATCCGCACCCGTCCGCAGGATCGCCATGCCGTGCTGAAGGCGGCGGTGGCCGCGTTGAAGAAGGCCGACCCGCGGCGTGTGGTCACCACCCAGCGCACCTATGACGAGGTGCGCGAGAAGTTCTTCGAGAACGACCGCTCCATGGCCGGCATCCTGGTGGGAGCGATTGCCGCGCTGCTGATCGTCACCGCGCTGGGCATCGTGGGGCTGGCCAGTTTCTGGGTGGCGCAACGCCGCCGCACCATCGGCGTGCGCCGCGCGCTGGGTGCGACCCGCCGCAACATCCTCGTCTACTTCCAGACCGAAAATTTCCTGCTGGCCACCCTCGGCATCGCGCTGGGCATGGTGCTGGCCTACGGCATCAACCTGTTCCTGATGATGCATTACGAATTGCCACGCCTGCCGGCCATCTACTTCCCCGTGGGCGCGATCGCGTTGTGGGTGATCGGGCAACTGGCCGTGCTGGGCCCGGCGCTGCGCGCGGCGGCGGTGCCGCCGGTGGTGGCCACGCGATCGGTGTGACTTTTTTACTCCCTTCCCTGCCTTGGCAGGGGAGGGCCGGGGAGGGGTGCTTTTGCTCCTGGCCGAAAAGCGCCCCCTCCCGACCTCCCCTGCAAGCAGCGGGAGGAGTCAGCAACGGAGCTCTCCATGTTCGTCTACTACCTCGACCTCGCCCTGCGCAGCCTCAAGCGCAACAAAGTGCTCACCGCGCTGATGGTGGTAGCCATCGCCGTGGGCATTGGTGCCAGCATGACCACACTGACCGTGATGCACCTGCTCTCGGGTGACCCATTGCCGGGCAAGAGCGCACATATCTTCTATCCGCAGATGGATGCCACCCCGGCGGGTTACACCCATGGCAATCCGCTGGATATGCTCGATCACCGGTCGGCGGTGGACCTGTGGAGCGCGCATCGCGCCGACCGCCAGACGTTGATCGTGAACAGTCCGGTGAAGGTGCACGTGCCGCATTCCACCCGGCCGCCACTGATGTTGACCATGTTGTCCACCACTGCGGATTTCTTCCCGATGTTCGATGTGCCGTTCCAATACGGGAGCGCTTGGACACCGAACGACGACGCGCTGCACGCACGGGTGGCCGTGATCTCGTCCGACCTCAACGACAGGCTGTTCGGTGGCGAGAACAGCGTCGGCAAAACCCTGCGCCTGAGAGACAGTGATATGCGCGTCGTGGGCGTATTGAAGGCATGGCGCCCGTCGCCACGATTTTATGACGTGCGCGGTGGACGCTTTGCGCAAGGGCAGACGTCGTGGTTCTACAGCAAGCCCGAAGACGTGTTCACTCCGTTTTCCAGCGGACTGGAGATAAACGATGGCAATTTTCAGCAATACACCTGCTGGGGACAGCCGGCGACGCCGGGGCATTTGATCGATTCACCATGCGCATGGGTGGGTTTGTGGGTTCAACTTGACAGTGCTGCCAAGGCAGCGGACTACCGCGCCTTTCTCGATCATTACGTGCAGGAGCAGAGGGCGCTGGGCCGCGTGGCCAATCCCGGGTCGCGGATGATGAGCCTCATGGAATGGCTCGATTTCAACCACGTCGTACCCAGCGACGTGAAGCTGCAAGCCTGGCTGGCGTTCGCCTTCCTTGCCATCTGTCTGTTCAACACGATCGGTTTGTTGCTGGCCAAGTTTTTGCGTCGCGGCGGCGAGATCGGCGTGCGTCGGGCACTGGGTGCCAGCCGGAGCGCGGTGTTCGCCCAATGCCTGGTCGAGGCCGGCCTGGTCGGGTTGATTGGTGGCGTCGGCGGCTGGTTGCTGACCTTGGCAGGTCTGTGGCTCGTGCGCAGGCAACCGGTTGAATACGCCGACATGGCGTATCTGGACCTCGGCATGTTCGGTCTGACGTTCGCGCTGGCCATCGCCGCAAGTTTGCTCGCAGGGATGCTGCCGGCGTTGCGTGCAAGCCGGGTCGTGCCGGCGCTGCAATTGAAAACGTTGTGAGGGTGCCAACGATGCAGATCAGACTCGTCATTGCGGCGTTGCGCAAACACCGCCTCGCCACGGTGCTCATTGCATTGGAAATCGCACTGGCCTGCGCGGTGCTGTGCAATGCCTGCTTCATGATCACCAGTCGTTTGGCGATGATGCATATCGATAGCGGAGTGGACGAATCCGCTCTGGCGACCATTCAACTGAACGGCTACGACCCCGCGCAGGCCGCTGACGTGGATGCGCGTGCACTGGCTGCATTGCGCGCCGTTCCCGGCATGCAGTCGGTGACGTTGCTCAATTCGATACCTTTTGGCATGCGCCGAGGTACCGCTGGAATCCACCTCGATGCGGACGGACAGCGCTCCGCTGGTGTCATCGAGTTCTATGTCGGCAGTCCGGGCAGCTTGCGGGCGCTCGGCACCAGAGTGGTGGCCGGACGTGCGCCGCGGGCGGATGACTTCCAGGCGTTCACGGGGTTCATGCCGGCCGATGCCCGCGTCCAGATAACGCATGCGTTGGCCGAACACCTGTGGCCGGGCGCCGATCCGCTTGGCAAGGAGTTCTGGATGGAAAAGATGCATTTCCGCGTTGTCGGGGTGCTGAAGGATCTTGTCAGGCCGGACCCTCCGGGTTGGGCGCAGAAGGAACGCCAGTGGTCCGTATTCGTTCCCGCGCAACCGGGACCGTACCTGTCCGGAAGCTATTTGCTGCGTGCCGATCCGGGTGATTTGCCGCGGGTGATGCGCGATGCGCTCGCGGCTGTCGCCAAAGCACTGCCGGATGTCGTGATCGATCGCGAGAACAGCCATACCTTGGGTGAACTGCGGCACGAGATCTTCAGAGCCGACCGCGTGATGGCCGGCATCCTGGTCGGCGTGATCGCCGCGCTGCTGCTGGTCACCGCGCTGGGCATCGTCGGCCTGGCCAGCTTCTGGGTGCAGCAACGCCGTCGGCAGATCGGCATTCGCCGCGCCATCGGCGCCACCCGGCGCGACATCCTGCGCTACTTCCAGATCGAGAATTTCCTTATCGTCAGCGGCGGCATCGTGCTGGGCATGGCGCTGGCGTTCGGGCTGAACCTGGTGCTGATGCAGCACTACGAATTGCCACGCCTGCCGGTTTACTACCTGCCGATCGGTGCGCTGACGCTGTGGGGGCTGGGGCAGCTTGCCGTGCTCGGTCCCGCGCTGCGTGCGGCCGCGGTGCCGCCGGTGGTGGCCACGCGCAGCGTGTGATGGGTTGCCTCTGGGGACATGTCCTGGCGAAGGCTCGTATCGGTGGTTCTGTTTCCGGCATTTCCAACATGGAATTTGAATGAACACTTTGCGCATGACACTTCTTTGCATGGCGACCGTCGCCGTGGCCACGATGGCGCGTGCGGCGTGGGCGACGCCCGCGCCAGCAGATGCCCCGGCAGTGCCGGCATCATCGAGTGCCACGCCCCGGATGTTCTCGCGCGACGAAGTCACCGGCATCATCGACAACACCCGCCGTATCGTTTCGCCCAACGGCGTGGACGAACGCATCAAGCTGCGCATCGGCGGCATCGATCAGTGGGTGTCGATCCGCGGGCGCGACCGCCGCAATCCGATCCTGCTGTTCCTGCATGGCGGGCCGGGTTCGGTGACGATGCCGGTCAGCTACACGTTCCAGTCGCCGTGGGAGGACTACTTCACCGTCGTGCAGTGGGACCAGCGCGGTGCCGGCAAGACCTATGCGGCCAACACCGAAGCGCAGATGTCGCCGGGCATGACGGTCGCCGGCATGACCGACGACGCGGCGCAGCTCGTGCAGTACCTGCGCAAGCACTACGACAAGCAGAAGATTTTCCTGCTCGGTCATTCCTGGGGCACCGTGCTGGGCACGCGGCTGGCGCAGCAGCATCCGGACTGGTTCTACGCCTACATCGGCGTCGGCCAGGTGGTGAACGTTCGCAGGAACGAGGAGATCGGCTTCGCCTTCGCCCTGCGCAAGGCTAAAGCCGACCACAACCAGGCTGCCGTGCGCGAGCTGGAGGCGTTGATGCCCTATCCGGGCACGGGGCCCATGACGATCCCGCGCATCGGCACGCGCAGCAAGTGGGAGGCCTACTACGGCGGCCTGGCCTATGGCCGCAGGGACTTCTCCTACGACACCGACGCCGGCGCTCTCTCGCCCGATTACAGCCAGGCTGAGCTCGCTGCGATCGGCAAGGGCAGCCTGTACACGCTCCATCACCTGCTGCAGCCGCTGCTCAGCCTGAATCTCGACAACGTGACGGCGTTCCGCTGCCCGGTGATCCTGTTCGTCGGGCAGCACGACTACACCACCTCGCACGAACTGGCCGAGCAATGGTTCGACCGCATCCAGGCGCCGTCGAAGCACCTGGTGCTGTTCGCGGAATCGGCGCACATGGTGATGCAGGATCAACCGGGCCGATTCCTGATGCACCTGGTGACGGATGCGCTGCCGTTTGCCCGGAAAGCCGGCGATGCGGCACCGGCGGAAATCACCCGCGGCGATTGATCGTCCACGCTTCCGCCAGCCATTCAAGGGGAATGGGATGTTTGCTTATTACATGGAACTTGCGCTGCGCAGCCTGAAGCGAAACCCGGTGCTCACCGCACTGATGGTGCTAGCGATCGGCCTGGGCATCGGCGCCAGCATGACGATGATCACGGTGCTGCACGTGATGACCAATGACCCGCTGCCCGGGCGCAGCGCGACGTTGTTCACGCCGCACCTCGACCCGCTGCCGCTGGATTACAAGCATCACAGCGACGGACCCGACCCGACCGACAACCTCACCTGGCCGGATGCGATGGCCCTGCTCAAGGCTCATGTCGCCACGCGGCAGGCGGCGATGGCCGGTGGCTCGCTGCTGGTGCGCCCGGCACGGGCGGATGTGCGTCCGTTCCATGTGGATGGGCGTTATGCCACGGCGGACATCTTCGCGATGTTCGGCATTTCGTTCGAGCATGGACAGGGCTGGTCCGTCGCCGACGATGCCTCACGGACGCATGTGGTAGTGCTCAGCGAGACGCTGGATCGCAAGCTGTTCGGCAACAGCGGTGGCATCGGTCAGGTCGTGCGGCTGGGTGAGCACGACTTCCGCGTGATCGGCGTCACCGCGGACTGGCAGCCGCAGCCGATGTTCCATGCCGACCTGTCGGCGCAATCGTTTGGCGATGCGGATCAGTTCTTCCTGCCGTTGTCCGCGGCAGTGGACCTGAAGTTGCCGACCAACGGGAATCAATCCGGCTGGGGCAAGGACGACGCCGCTGATTCCATGACCAGCGCCAACATGTCCTGGCTGCAATTCTGGGTGCAACTGGAAAGCCCCGGACAGGTGCAGGCGTATCGCCAGTTCCTGCGCGACTATTCCGCCCAGCAGAAGGCGCTGGGCCGTTTCCAGCGCCCGCCCACGGAGGCGAAGCTGTACAGCCTGATGGGCTGGCTGGCGCACCGCAACCTGGTGCCCACGGATGTGCGCCTGCAGCTGTGGCTGGCGCTGGGCTTCCTGTTCGTGTGCATCGTCAACATCATGGCCTTGCTGCTGGCGAAATTCCTGCGCCGCAGCGGCGAGATCAGCGTGCGCCGCGCGCTGGGCGCGCGGCGGCGCGACATCTTCCTGCAGTTGGGCGTCGAGTCGGCGATGGTCGGCGTGGCCGGCGGCCTGTCCGGCTTGCTGATCGCCCAGCTCGGCCTGTGGAGCGTGCGTCATCGCCCCGATGACTATGCGCAACTGGCGCAGATGGACACGTCGATGCTGCTGGGCACGTCCGCGCTGGCGGTCGCCGCCAGCCTCCTGGCCGGCCTGTTGCCGACATGGCGCGCGTGTCGCGTGCCGCCCGCACTGCAACTGAAGGCCTTGTGAGGACATCCAGCATGGAACTGCGCCCGATACTCTCGACCCTGCGTCGACACAAACTTACCGCGACCCTGCTGGTGCTGCAGGCTGCCCTGACCTGCGCGATCGTCTGCAACGTGGTGTTCATGATCGCCAATCGCCTGCAGCGGATCAGCGTGCCGACCGGGATCGCCGAAAGCGAGCTGTCGGTGATCCCCAGCACGAGCATCGAGGAGGGCGAGAATCCGCAGGCGCGGCATGCCGCGGACCTGGCTGCCCTGCGTGGCGTGCGCGGCGTGCAGTCGGTGGTGGCGGTCAGCTATTCGCTGCCGCTGGATCGCAGCGAGTCGTCCAGCGGCATCTGCCCCAGCAAGCAGGCGCTGGATCGGGCGATGCAGCTCAATACGATCGAAGGCAGCGGTTGCATGCAACCTGCCGTCTACGACGGCACCCCCGGTCTGGTCGGCACGCTGGGCCTGCACCTGGTCGCGGGGCGCGACTTCCGGCCGGAAGACTACGTGAGCCAGGGCAAGCCCGCGGTGGCCATCGTCAGTCGCGCGCTGGCGCAACACCTGTATCCGGGCAAGCAGGCGCTGGGCCAGAGCATGTACGACGGCGACAACTACATTCGCATCGTGGGCATCGTCGACCGGTTGCTGCGCCCGAACCTGCGCTCGCCGGCGGTGGACGAGGACAGCATGATCTGGCCGCAGCTGCCGCCGGGCTCAGGCGTGCTCTACGTGCTGCGCAGCGCCCCCGGCGATCGGGCGCGGGTCCTGCAGGAGGGTTCGGCGGAATTGCTGAAGCTCAACGCGAACCGGCTGATCAGTGCCGCCCGCACGCAGACCTATGAGGAGATCCGGGCGGCCTACTTCCAGCGCGACATCACCATGATCGGCCTGCTGCTGGCTTCGGCCCTGGGCCTGTTGTTCGTCACCGCACTGGGCATCGCAGGCCTGGCCAATTTCTGGGTGCAGCAGCGCACGCGAAGCATCGGCATTCGCCGCGCCATCGGCGCCACCCGCAGCGACATCCTGCGCTACTTCCAGACCGAGAATTTCCTGATCGTGGGCGCGGGCATCGTATTGGGCATGGCGCTGGCGTTCGGCTTGAACGCGATATTGATGACGCATTACGAAGTCCCGCGATTGCCTTTGTTCTATCTGCCGATCGGCGCGCTGGCGCTGTGGCTGCTGGGCCAACTCGCCGTATTCGGCCCCGCGCTACGCGCCTCGGCGGTGCCGCCGGTGGTGGCGACCAGGTCGGTGTGAGGCTCGTGACACGAAACCAGGGAGTGGATCAATGACTCGATACAGCTTTGAGCTGGCCCTCCATGGGCTGCGGCGCTCGCCCAAGAGCACGCTGCTGGCGGTGGTGACGGTGGCGTTGGGGCTGGCGGCCAGCATGACCACGCTGGCGTTGCTGCACATGTTGTCGGCCGATCCGTTGCCCGGCCGAAGCCAGCACCTGTACCTGGCGTGGGTGGATACGGTGCAGGCGAAGCCGGACAACTATAAATCGCTGAACGACGTGACGCATCCCGACTTCAAGCGCATCAAGATGGCTGATGCGCAGGCGTTGCTGGATGCTCATCGGGCGGTGCGGCAGACGGCGCTGGCAGGGACGTATGCGGATGTGAGCGCTGAAGATGGCGGGCACCGGCAGAAGGAACAGTTCCTGCTCGCCACCACTGGCGAATTCGTGCCGATGTTCGGTTTGGCCTTGCGCCACGGGCGAAACTGGACGGAGGAAGAAGACCGTACCCGCGCGCGGGTGGCGGTGATCGATGTGGAGCTTGCACAGAAGCTGTTCGGCACCGGCAACGCGGTGGGTCAACGGATCCGGCTCAACGAAGCGTTGTTCCGGGTGGTTGGCGTCACCTCCGTGTTCAGGCCGCAGCCGCATTTTTACGATCTGGATCGCTGGGTATTCAGCACCACGGTGCGCGAGGACGTGTTTCTGCCGTATGGCGCTGCGCTCGACACCGGCCTCACGCCTACCGGCGACGACGGCTGCGACGAGTCTGTCCACAGGAAATCGTTGTTCGATCGGGATATACAGCATTGCAGCTGGCTGAGCTATTGGGTGCAGTTGGATACACCTGCGCAAGTGGAGGACTACCGTACGTATCTGCACCACTACGCGCTGGAGCAGCACGCGCTATCCGGTTCTCCCAGGCCAGCGGCCTCGCAGCTTTTCAGCGTGGCCGAGTGGCTGACGCGACAGAACGTGGTACCCGACAACGTACGCCTCAACGTGTGGCTGGCGGTGTCGTTCCTGTTGTTGTGCATGGCCAACGTGGCCGGTCTGCTGGCGGCGAAATTCCTGCATCGGAGCAATGAGATCGGCATACGCCGCGCGCTGGGTGCGCCGCGCCGGGCGGTGTTCGCGCAGCATGTGTTGGAGGCGGGCGCCATAAGCGTGCTCGGCGGTGTGGTGGCGTTGCCGTTGACCATGCTGGGATTGTGGGTGTTGCGCCTGCAGGACCAGGGCTTCACCGATCTGGCCCGGCTTGATCCGGCGATGTTCGCCGCGCTGTTCGTGCTGGCGCTGGCGGTGGGCGTGTTGGTGGGCTTGTTGCCCGCTTGGCGGGCGTCCACGGTGGAGCCCGGTTTGCAGGTGAAGAGCGTCTAGGGAGAGCCGATCATGTCCATGCGAATCCTGTTTTCCACGCTGCGTCGCCACAGCTTGATGCCCGCCCTGGTCTTGCTGCAGGTGGCGCTGGCCTGCGCGATCCTCTGCAACGTGCTCTTTCTGGTGTGGCAGCGGCTGGAACCGATGCTGGCACCCAGCGGGCTGG
>JBIQMK010000024.1:0-21978 GCA_044463365.1 Rhodanobacter sp.
ATTGCGGCGCGATTCCGTCCGAACTGATGGAAAGCGAGTTCTTCGGCCATCCCAAGGGCAGCTTCACCGGCGCCGCCGCCGACAAGGAGGGCCTGTTCCAGGCCGCCCAGGGCGGCACGCTGTTTCTCGACGAGGTCGCCGAACTGCCGCTGCACATGCAGGTGAAACTGCTGCGTGCGATCCAGGAAAAGGCCGTACGCGCCATCGGCGGCCGCGACGAAATCCCGGTGGACGTACGCATCCTCTCGGCCACCCACAAGAACCTGGGCCAGCTGGTGGAACAGGGCCAGTTCCGGCAGGACCTGTTCTACCGCATCAACGTGATCGAACTGCGCGTGCCGCCGTTGCGCGAGCGCCGCGGCGACGTGCCGCAACTGGCCGCCTTCATCCTGAAGACACTGGCCGGCAAGAACGGCGAAAGCGTCGGGCAGTTGTCGCCCGAGGCAAAGCAGGCGCTGGAAGCCTACGATTTCCCCGGCAACGTGCGCGAACTGGAGAACATCCTGGAGCGCGCCATGGCCATGTGCGACGGCGAGCGCATCGACGCGGCCGACCTGATGCTGCCGCAGCGCGCGGCCCGCCAGAACCACGAGCCCGCGGAAGCCGCCACCAGCCACGCCTCTCCGCCGACGGCCGCCGCTGCCGATGGCGGCCTCGACGACTACATCAGCAACCTCGAGCGCACCGCCATCATCAAGGCGCTGGAAGAATCGCGCTACAACAAGACCGCCGCCGCGCGGAAACTGGGCATCACCTTCCGCGCGCTGCGCTACAAGCTGAAGAAGCTGGGCATCGACTGAGGCGCGCATCCCTCCGACACAGGAAGCTCTTGCTCCCGCGCTTGCTTGCGGGGAGTTTGGGGGAGTGTCGCTTTTGATCTACTGCCAGCCGGACAACCCCCTCCCAGCCTCCCCCTGCACGCAGGGTGAGGAGCCGAAGCTCCCCGCTTTTCTCCCTCCCCTGCTTGCAGGGGAGAGCTGGGGAGGGGTCGCTTTTGATCTACCGCCAGCCCGGGCAACCCCTCCCAGCCTCCCCCTGCACGCAGGGGAAGGAGCCGAAGCTCGCCGCTTTTCTCCCTCCCCTGCTTGCAGGGGAGGGCTGGGGAGGGGTCGCTTTTGATCTTCGCGCCAGCCCTCCCAACCTTCCCTGCTCGCGGGGGAGCTTGGGAGTGGGCCGTCACTCGGAGGCGGTGTTCGCCCCCAGCGCCTTGCGCAAGGTACGCAGCAGTACCTGCGTCACCACGGGCTTGTCGACCACGAGGAGGTTTTTCAGCGGCGGCAGCTCGTTCGGATCGGGCGGCGCGTCGGGACGCGCCAGCAGGACCACGGCGCCGGCGTAGCCGTGGTCGATCAGGGCGGCCAGGGTGCGCACACCGGTGAACAGGTTCATGTCGGCATCGAGCACCACCAGGTCGGGCAGGCCGCAGGCCTCGATCCATTGCAGCGCGGCGGTGCCGCTCTGGCTGGCGTGCGCCTCGTAGCCGTAGGCGTCGAGGGTGTCGACCAGCAGCGACAGCTGGCCAGCCTCCTCCACCACCACCAGCACGCTTTCGGCGGCGCCGTCCAGATCCTCCTCCAGTGCCGGATCGATGTCGGCGATCAGTTCCTTCAGCGGTATGTAGAGATCGAACCGGGTGCCGCGGCCCGGCACGCTGTCCACCCGCATCACGCCGCCATGGCTGCCCACGATGCGCTTGCACGACATCAGGCCCAGGCCGGTGCCGGTTTCCTTGGTGGTGAAGAACGGCTCGAACAGATGCTCCAGCACGGCGCTGTCCATGCCCGGGCCGCTGTCGATCACGCTGATGCGCAGGTAGCGGCCGGTGCGCGGTTGTTCGCCGGGCAGGAAAAAATCGTCGGGCAGCTCGGCCTGGCTGGTTTCGATGCGCAGCTTGCCGCCATCGGGCATCGCCTGGATGGCGTTGAGGCAGAGGTTGAGCAGGCATTGCTGCAGCTCGGTGTGATTGCCTTCGAACGACAGCTCCGGGTCGTCGATGGCCAGTTCCATCGCCACCGAGCGTGGCACGCTGCCCTGCATCAGCAGGTCGAACGCGTTGAACAATTCGCCCAGCCGCACCTGCTCGGCACGCCGCGCGCCGCGCGCGAACGACAGCATCGACTGCACCATGTCCAGGCCGCGCTTGCCGCAATCGCGCACCAGCTTGCCCAGCCGCGCCAGCCGCGGGTCGTCCTGATAATCCTGCAAGCTGTCGCCGGCCAGCAGCAGCGGCTGCAGCAGGTTGCGCAGGTCGTGGCTGAGGCCGCCGGCCAGCATGGCCAGGCTTTCGAAGCGCTGCGCGCGGATCAGTTCGGCCTCGGCGCGGCGGCTGGCACGGCGCGCTTCGGCCTCGGCCAGCGCGCGGCGTACGGCGCTGGCCAGCCGGGCCGGGTTCTGCTTCAGGATGTAGTCGGTGGCGCCGTTGCGCAGCGCCTCGATGGCCGCCTCCTCGCCCAGGGTGGCGGAGACGAAGATGAAGGGCAGATCCTCGTCGTAGCGACGCAGCAGCTCCAGCGCGTGCTGGCCGGAGAAGCCGGGCAGGCTGAGATCGGACAGCACGATGTGCGGCTTGAAATCGCGCAGGGCGGCACTGAAGCGTGCCTCGTCGTCGACCAGCAGCACTTCGTAGGAGAGGCCGTCCTCGTCGAGCTCGGCCAACACCAGCTCGGCATCGAGCTTGTTGTCTTCGACCTGCAGCACACGAACGATCGGCGGGCTGGGCGGCTGTCGGTTTGGCTTGGTGTTCTCCGCCATGATCCTTGTCCTTTCAGTCCGCGTCAGTCCGCGCCCGCGGGTTCTTCGACGGTCGTCCCACGCGGCTGCATCGCTTGCGCCCGCGTTTCGCTCATTCCTGCTCTGGCGCTTGGTTCAGCACGGCCCAGAACTGGCCCAGCGTGCGCACGGCGTCGAAGAACTGGTCGACGTCGACCGGCTTGATCACGTACGCGTTGGCGCCCAGGTCCCAACTGCGCGCCAGATCGCTTTCCTCGCGCGACGAGGACAGGATCACCACCGGTATACGCCTGAACTGCTCGTCATTGCGCATCTGGGTAAGTACGTCCAGGCCATTCATGCGCGGCATCTTGATGTCCAGCAGCACCACCGCCGGATCGCCGGGTTCGCGCGTGGCCCAGGCGCCGCGCGCATAGAGGTAGTCGAGGCATTCGACGCCGTCTTCCACGTGCACCACCGGGTTGGCCAGGTGCGCCTCGCCCAGCGCATCCATCGCCATTTCCGCATCGGCGGCGCTGTCTTCCACCAGCAGGATGGTTCGCAGGTCTTTCTTGTTCATGCCTTGTCTCGGGTTTGTGAGCCGGCCAGGTCGGTGGCCGGCAACGAAAAGTGGAAGTGGGCTCCGTGCCCGGGTTCGGCTTCGGCCCAGACGCGGCCGCCATGGCGCGCCACGATGCGCCGGACGTTGGCCAGCCCGATGCCGTTGCCTGGGAATTCGGAAGCACGGTGCAGGCGCTGGAACACGCCGAACAGCTTGTCCGCATACTGCATGTCGAAGCCCGCGCCATTGTCGCTCACGGTGAACTGGTACTCGCCGTGGCGGCCCTGGGTGGAACTCACCTCGATCTGCGCCACCTCGCAATGGCCGGTGTACTTGACCGCGTTGCCCAGCAGATTCTGCCATACGGTGCGCAGCATGTTCTCGTCGCCGATGACCATCGGCAGCGGCTTGATGGTCCACACGATGCGCCGGTCCTGAACGCCCGATTCGGCCAGCGCGCGGGCCTCGTCCACCAGCGACTGCATGTCCACCGCCTGCAGCCGCAGCGCCCCGCGCCCCAGCCGGGAAAACACCAGCAGGTCGTCGATCAGCAGCGCCATGCGCTGCGCCGAGCTGCCAATGACCTCGATGTAGTGGCGGGCCTTGTCGTCCACCCGGTCGCCCAGCTGCTGTTCCAGCTTACGGGCGAAGCCGGAGATGTGGCGCAGCGGCGCGCGCAGATCGTGCGACACCGAATAGCTGAATGCCTCCAGCTCGCGGTTGACGTCGGAAATCTGCGCCACCTTGCCTTCCAGCTGGCGGTTGAGGTCGTTCACCTGCTGCTCGGCCAGCGCGCGGGTGGTGACGTCGCTGACCGTCAGCAGCAGCGTGGGCGCGTCGGTGTCCAGCTTCTGCAGGCGGCGCGCGTTGATCACGACGTGGCGATCCATGCCGTCGACGGTGCGCTGGATCATGTCGTAATCCCACAGCTCGCGGTCGCGCAGCAGGACGTCCTTGAGCCGCTGCAGCAGCACGCTGTCGTGCCACGCGCCTTGGCCGATCTGCGCCAGCGGCAGGGAACGCTGGTCGGGATCGATGCCGTAAAGTTCGCTGAAGGCGTTGTTCACCAGCAGGCTTTTGAGATCTTCGTCGAACAGGGCGATCGGCTCGCGCACGGCCTGGAAGATCAGCTGCGAACGCAGCACCGCCCGGCCCTCGCGGGTTTCCGCCAGTCGCCGCTGGCCGATCTGTCGCTCGGACATGATCACGATGATCGCCAGCAGTACCAGCTGCGCCAGCGCGGTGATCGTCAGCACGACGCGACCCGTGGCGGCCTGGTCGTTGGCGAGGCGCTGCCGCTCGGCCAGCAGGTCGTTCTCGTTGGCCACGATCGAGCCGATCTGCGCGTTCATCTCGAACAGGTCGTCGCCGTCGCGCAACGACTGCCGCGCACCGGCGGTATCGCCCGTGCCCAACCGGGTTTGCGCCTGGGTCATCAAGGCGATGCGACCGTTGACGCTGCTTTCCAGCGAGCTGACCAGCGCCTGCTGCTCGGGGTTGTCGCGCGTCATGGCGCGCAAGGCCTGCAACGATTCGGCGACTTCGTCCGCCGCCCTGGCCGCCCGCCGGCGCACCGCATCGGTGGCGTCGCCCGCCAGCAGGCGGTAGCTGGCCGCCTCGCTGTCGTGCACCGCGTAGGCGATCTTGTAGGTAAGCGCCTTGATCGCGTTGGAATGGATGACCCACGCATTGGCGCGCACCGTGTCGCGCTGACCGGACAGCGTCACCACATACGGCAGGCCCACGATGATGATCATCGCCAGCAACAGCCCGGCCGTGCGCCAGCGCACGATACCGTCGAATTTCATGGAGCTTGGGTCATCGGCTACGCCTGCCGCGCAGGGAAATACCCGTCATTCTTGCATGCTTTTTCGGGCTGTCCAGTCGGCGGGATCGCGCTGCGCACGCCTCTGGGCGCGGCGTGGCCGGACAACACAGGTGACTGATTTACGGGCAAAAAGCCGCGGCACCCACCGCGCGCCAGGCATGGCGACACGCCACACGGGGAAGAGCGCGCCGCGGCCCCGCGGAAGTTGTGGATATCATGCCCGTCTTGTCCTTCGCCCGAGGTATCCATGATCCCTTCCACCGTGCGCACCCTGGTTGGCGGTGTCCTGCTGTGGCTGGCCATACCCGTCCTTGCCGCCACGGCCGGTGGCGCCGTGTTCAATCCGCAGGAAGCCTTCGCACCGTTCGACTACCCGCAGCCGGCGACGTCCTACCGTTCGGCCAGCGGCCTGCCCGGGTCGGCCTACTGGCAGAACCGCGCCGACTACCGCATCAGCGCCACGCTCGATCCGGCCAGCCGCAAGCTCAGCGGCAGTGAGGTGATCAGCTACACCAACAACAGCCCCGACGCGCTCGACGTGCTGTGGCTGCAGCTGGACCAGAACCGCTATCGCCGTGATGCGCGCGGCGCGTTCACCGGCGACGAATTCCCCACCGAATTCACCGATGGCTACCGGATCGAATCGGTGGACGTCGAGGACGCGCACGGTCGCAGGCAACCGGTGCAGTGGGTCGTCTCCGACACCCGCATGCAGGTGCGCCTGCCCGATGCGCTGCAGGGCCACGGCGGCAAGCTGAAGCTGCACGTCGCGTGGAGCTTCACCGTGCCGGGCGAATTCGGCGGCCGCATGGACGTGAACCCCAGCAAGAACGGCGAGATCTTCGAGATCGCGCAGTGGTATCCCCGCATGGCCGTTTACGACGACCTGCGCGGGTGGGACACCGCGCCCTACCTCAACAGCGAGTTCTATCTGGAATACGGCGATTTCGACTACGCCATCACCGTGCCGTGGAACATGATCGTGGCCGGTTCCGGTGAACTGGTGAATCCCGAAGAGGTGCTGACGGCGATCCAGCGGCAGCGGCTGCAGCAGGCACGGCACAGCGACAAGACGGTGATGATCCGCACCCCCGCCGAAGTCGTTCAGCCGTCCAGCCGTCCAAGGCAGAGCGGTACGCTGACCTGGCACTTCCGCATGCAGAACACCCGCGACGTGGCCTTCGGCGCCTCCACCGCCTATGTATGGGACGCGGCACGCATCAACCTGCCCGAAGGCAGGACCGCACTGGCGATGTCGGTGTACCCGGTGGAAAGCGCCGGCCCGCAGGCCTGGGGCCGGGCCACCGAATTCCTCAAGGCGTCCACCGAATATTTCTCCAGACAGTGGTATCCGTACCCGTGGCCGGTGGCGATCAACGAGGCCGGCACCGCCGGCGGCATGGAATATCCGGGCATCACGTTCGATGCCAAGGACGCTAAGGGCAAGAGCCTGCACATGGTGATTGCGCACGAGATCGGCCACATCTGGTTTCCGATGATCGTGGGCAGCAACGAACGGCGCGACGCGTGGATGGACGAGGGTTTCAACACCTTCATCGACGTGTACGAGGACGATGCCTTCAACCATGGCGAATACGCGCCCAAGCACGACAGCGAATACGCGCCCGGCGGCGGCAACCCGGCCGACGAGATCGCCAAGGTGATGATGGACGCCGACGCGCCCCCGCTGCTGATCGGCGCCGACATGGTGCCGGAGAAATACCGCCACCCGATCACCTACTTCAAGGCCGCCTTCGGCATGGTGTTGCTGCGCGAACAGATCATCGGGCCGGAGCGGTTCGACCCCGCGTTCCGCCGCTATATCGCCGCGTGGGCCTACAAACACCCCAGCCCGTCGGACTTTTTCCGCTTCATGGAAAGCGAAACGGGCGAGGACCTGGGCTGGTTCTGGCGCGGCTGGTTCCAGCGCAATTGGACCCTGGATCTTGCGCTGCAAAAGCTGGCGTACACCGGCGGCGACTACCGCAAGGGCGTCGACGTCACCGTGGCCAACCTGGGCAAGCTGGTGCTGCCAGCCACGCTCGAAGTGGTCTACGACGACGGCAGCAAACAGCAGGTGCGCGTACCCTGGGAAACCTGGCAGCAGCATCGCAGCTACGTCGTGCACGTGGCTGGCACGCGCGCGGTGAAGTCCGCCAGCATCGATCCGGCGCATGCGCTGCCGGACGTGCAACGCGACAACAACACGGTGACGATGCCGTAAGCCGTCATCCCGGCGAAGCTGGGATCCAGCGCCTTGGCAAGTCCCTGAAGGCACTGGATTCCAGCATTCGCTGGATGACGGATGAGAGGCTGAAGCGTCCCTTGCGCGCGCTGCGGCGGCGTGGAGGGAAAATCAAATGTCCTCCCTCGCAAACAGGGAGGGATCACGCCTCAGTGGCGCACGGCCTCGATACTTGCGGCGCGCGGCTGGTCGGCCACCGTAAAGCGCAAAGTCCGCGCGGCGCTGTCGGCCACTGCCTCCACGCGATGCCCACCGGCCATCGCGTGCCCAGCGCCATCCCAGCCGTGGATCGTCACCGCCAACTGGTTCCACCACGGCTTGAACTCGCCCTCGCGCGCCGCGAAATCGAGGCGCACGCCATCGGCGCCCACCGTGCAACGAAGCACCTGGCGCAGAAAGCCCTGCTTGCGGTACGCCATGCTGTGGCCGTCGTCGGCATAGAGCTGGCCATGGCAATCGGCGCCGGGGTAGACGTCGATCTGCAGCGCTCCGGTTGGCGTCTGCGCCGTGCTCTGCACCAGCGGCTGGCGCGGCAGGATGCTGCCGGCGCGCACGAAGACGGGCAGCTTGTCCAGCCGCGGCGTCTCTTTCACCACGATGCTGCGGGCGTGCTTCTCGTTGGTGGCCTGCGACGCCGATTGCACCGGGCGGTTGGCGCCATCGACGGGCGCATCGTCCACTGCCAGTCCGGTCCAGTAGTCGTACCAGCCGCCCGCCGGCAGGCAGACGTCGTAATCCTGTGGCGATTCCGGAGTCGGCGGCGGCGCCACCAGCAACTGGCGGCCGACGGTAAACGCCATCGACTGGTCGCACGAGGTGCTGATCGCGTCCGGGTAATCGTAGAAAACCGGACGCATGATCGGATCGCCCAGACGCGCGTTCTGGTCGGCCAATGCATAGAGATAAGGCAGCAGGCGGTAGCGCTCCTCCACGTAATGCCGGCGGACGGCCAGATGCTGCGGCCCATCCACCCACGGCTCGGCCCGCGGCGTGTCCTTGGCCGCATGGTCGCGGAACACCGGCGTGAATGCGGCGATCTCGAACCAGCGCGTCAGCAGGTCGGCGCTGGGGCCGCCAGTGAAACCGCCGACGTCGGCCGCGCTGTATGCGAAGCCCGACAGGCCCAGGTTGATCAGCTGATGCACCGACAGCTTCAGCTGGTCCCAGCTGGAGCCGTTGTCGCCGGTCCAGGTCACCGCGTAGCGCTGGCCGCCGGCGTAGCTGGCGCGCGTCATCACGAACGGCCGCGCGTCCGGGCGCAGCTTGCGCAAGCCGTCGTAGGTGGCGCGCGTATTCTGCATGCCGTAAACGTTGTGGATCTCGGCGTGGCTGGCCTTGCGGCGGGCGAAATCGTCGCTGGCGATGCGGTGGACGGTGTCCAGCGGCATGGTCTTGGTCGGCGTTTCGAATATCGCCGGCTCGTTCATGTCGTTCCAGAAACCGGCGATGCCGTCGGTCACGAACGGTCGGTACAACGTGCCCCACCAATCGCGCACGCGCGCTTCGGTGAAATCCGGAAATACCGACGGCCCCGGCCACACCGGCGCCACGTAGACCGAGCCATCCGGATTGTGCACGAACGCATCGGCGGCGGTGCCGCTGTCGTATGGCGCGTAGCCTTCTCCCGCTGCCTTGGCGATGTGCAGGTCGGTGATCGCCACCAGCTTGATGCCCTCGGCGCCAAGGTCGCGCACCAATCCCGGCATGTCGGGAAAAGTCTGCCGGTTGACGGTGAACGGGCGGTTGCGGTCCTGGAAATCGATGTCCAGCCAGATCACGTCGGTCGGAAACCGGTCCGCCTGCAAGCGCGCCGCCACCTGCCGCACCTCGTCGGCGCTCATGTAGCTGTAGCGCGACTGCTGATAGCCGAACGCCCACTTCGGCGGCAACGGCGCCTTGCCGGTGAGGTCGGTGTAGCGGCGCACCACGTCCGCCGTGGAAGGGCCGGCGATGAGGTAATAGTCGATCGGCCCATCGGGCGCGCCGAAGGCCAGCGTGTCCGCCGCGCGGTGGCCGAAGTCGAACCAGCTGCGCCAGGTATTGTCGAGCAGGATGCCGTAGCTGCCACCGGCGCCGCCCACGCCGATGAAGAACGGAATCGATTTGTAGATCGGGTCGGTGGCGCTGCTGAAACCGTAGGCATCGGTGTTCCAGTCCACGTAGCTTTGCCCGCGCCGATCCAGCGAGCCGCCGGTCTTGTCGCCCAGGCCGAAGATGTGTTCGGCCTGCGGCAGTTGCTTGCGCAGGGTGAACGCGCGGCCGTCAACATCGAAAGGCTGGACGGCATCGGCCGAAATCGTATGGCCCTGCCGGTCCTCCACCCGCAGTCCCAGCGACTGGGGATCGATGCGCACGCGCAATGCTCCAGTGGAAAAACCGTCGGCGTGGCCCTGCACGGCGACGCGCGCGCGGCGGACCTCGGCCGGCACCGCCCAGCTGGCGTCTTCGGGAAACACGCCATCGCGCGCGATACGCACGCGGATGATGTGGTCGGTCAACGCCGTCACGCGCAGCGACACGGCACCGCGCGCCAGCTCCACGCCGTCGCGGCGATGGTCGAGGTGGGATGCGCGCTCCACGCTTCCGTTCGCGGCGATGGTGGAGGCAAGACTTCCGCCCGCCGCAAACAGCAGCGCGAGGGCGGCGATGACGCGAATCAATCGGATTTTTCTGGTCACGTTTCGATCTCCCCATGGCCAGGCATGGATGGCATGTTTCGGAGGTGGCCGCGAGCGTCAGCAGCCAGCCATGCGGGGCTGGCGTTCACGCACAGACGCTCAGGCGGCCAGCCAGGGGAGTCTCGCATGGCAATCCGGCTTCGTTGCCCCCGACCGGCCCTCTTCGCGCATGAATACGTATGCACTCGCCACGCAAGCGCCGGCCTTCCCTACTCCTGTCGAAAAACGCCACCGATTCGCCCATGCACCGGTCGCCACACCCAATCTCCGGACAAAAAAAGCCGGCGCACCCGCCGGCTCTCATTGACCTCTGCTCACCCGTTCGCACAATTGGGCAGCAGGCTGCTGCCCGAATGCTTGCGGCCCTGGCGATTCGCCGGAGAACGCTCACGCGAATCCATCACCTGTGTGATCGACCCGCTTCCGGCCATCCATGGCCGGGCTGAGAGGTTTGAGAAATCACAAACCTCTCAGCGCATCTCCAGCTTCAGTGCCTTGGCAATCGACTCCCATGGCACGTACTTGTAGTTCTGGTTTTGCGAGGGCAGGACGTTGCGGCCGTCTTGCGCCACCATGGCGCCGTGCTCGAAGCCGGGGCCCAGGTTGCGGCTGCTGACGTCGAGCCCGTCGGTTTCGGAGATGCCATCGATGCCGCGCGCGCCGTCGGCCACCACGGCGAATGAACCCAGATAGGCGTGATCGCCTTCGCGGCGGTACACGGCGTACGTGTCGTTGCCCTGGCTGGAAACCACCACATAGCCGCGGCCATCGCCCAGGTCGTAGATGCCCATGCCTTCGATGTCATCCTTGATCGCGGGGTTGCTTTCCACGCGGTCGACCGTCGTCATCGCACTGCCGCCGTCAGGTTCGGGATCCATCTTCCACAGCGCCACGTCTTCCTCGCCCACGAACAGCGCGCCACCGGTGTCGTCAGCCACGCAGCCCTCGGCCTGGCTGGGTATCCTGAACTCGCGCACCTGCTCGGTACGCACCTTGCCATTGCCCGCATCCAGCAGCTCCCACTGCCGCATCAGGCCATCGCCGCTGTTGATGAAGACGTACGTCTTGTGGCTTTTCGCGCTGCGGTACATGCACAGGCCGTACGGATCGTCGAGGCCGGTGGGCTGCACGCCATCGGCCACGTTGACGAGTTGGCGCGCGTCGCCATCGAGACGGTAGATCGCGATCGACTTGTGGGTGCGATCGCTGGCGGTCACCAGCGTGACCTTTTTGCCGCCCAGGCTGAAACCGTCGCGCAGGTCGGTATTGTTCATCTTGCCGTCGGGCAGGAATTGCACCAGGTCGCCCTGCATGTCGTACACCACCATGCCGGCCTTCTTGTCGGTGGCCACTACCAAGCTTTTCGCAGGATCGGTCGGGTGGGCCCAGATGGCCGGGTCGTCGGCCGCATCGCCGTAGCTGCCGACAGGGCGGGTTTCCACCAGGGCGGTCACCGTGGCGATGGCAGGCTTCGGCGCGTTGCGCGGGTCCTGCGGCGTGCCAGGCGAAAGCTTCAGCGCGCTGGCCACGTCGGCCATCGATACCAGCTTGTAGTTGCTGCCGCCATCCTCGTCGCCGATCAGCAGCACGCCATGCGGAAAACCGCTACCAACCGCGGCGCTGGTGGCAAACAGCGGGCCGAGATCGGCTACGGTGTCCTTCTGGTCGCCAGCGCTGACGCTGAAGCTGCCCAGGAGCGCGTTGTCGTGGGCGCGGTCGTAGACATTGATGCGGCCCTCCGAGGTGTTCGACACCAGCAGCCACTGGCTGCCCTTGCCGCCGTCGTACAGCGCTACGCCTTCGTTCTCCTCGCCCAGATGACCCAGCCGCGGCGCGTCCACCAGGGTGGCGGCAAGGTCTGCCTCCGGATTGCCGTTCAGATGCCAGACGCCCACCGTCTGCTCGTTGATATAGACGTCGCCGGCACTGTTGGCGGTGCACTGTTTCAGCTTGGAGGGCAGGTTGATGCGGCGCACCTGGCGCGCATCCAGCTTGCCCTGGGCGTTGGCGTAGATCATCTGTTGATCCACCTCGCCGCCGTCGCCGATCACGAAGGCGTAAAAGGCGTTGTCCAACTGGCTGCGATAGAGGCAGACGCCCTCGACGGCGAAGTCGAGCGGAATGGCGCGGGCGCCGGCTTCGACGGGGGTGTCACCGTGCATGGTGAACAACCGCAGGCTGTTGCCGGTGGATTCGACCGCGGCCAGGATCGTTGTGGGTTTGCCGTTGAGCGAAAAGCCGTAGCCCACGTCCACTCCCGCCGCCTCGCCGGCAGGGGTGCCGTGCAGGCTTGCGCCGTCCATGCCGAACACTTGCAACCCGCCCAGCGCCGCGGCCGCAACGACGTGTGCCTCGCCGTCGTCACCAGCCACCACGACGGCCGCATTGGCCTTGCCGCTGCTGGTCGGCTGCGTCTGCACGCGTGCAGGGACGGTCGTCGTCCCCGCGGCTGGAGCGCTCTGTGTTTCGCCGCCGCAACCGGCGGTGCCGAGCGCCAGGGTTGCCACCAAAACGTAAAGAAACATTGTTTTCATCCCCAACTCCTCGCTGTCGGCCATGCCCGTGCGCGGCCGTCTGGCCAACCATACGGGAGAAGATTGCCATTTGCACGAAAAATTCCAACGGTGTTGCAAATTAGAAAATTTATTCGTAATCTACGTTTGCCAGCTGCTTCGCCATGGGGGCGCAGTCGAAGATGGCACGTCTTCGGGGGTAGATGATCCATGACCACTTTTCGCCGAAATGCGTTGTACGCGGCCTTGCTTTTGAGCGGCTGCGTGCTCGCCATGCCCGGCTTCGCTCAGGACGCCGGCGCCGGAACCACCGCCAGCGACAACGACCAAGCCGCAGCCACAGAAGATAAAAAGACCATCGACCTGCAGGGCATGGTCGTAACCGGCAACATCGAATACCGCAGCCACATCGACATTCCCGCGCCGGTGCTGGTGTACGACCAGCAGTTCTTCGCCAAATTCGAGCCGGTATCCGTCGGCGACCAGCTGCGTCGGGTTCCGGGCGTGGCCTTTACCGGCGACATCGGCGAATCGGTGGCGCCGCAATTGCGCGGCCTTGGCCACGGTTACACGCAGATACTTGTGGACGGCCGGCCGGTACCGGGAATCGGCAACGACCGCTCGGTGGCGGTCGACCGCATCCCGGCCGAGATCATCGACCGCATCGAGATCGTGCGTTCACCATCGGCCGACATGGATAGCCAGGGCGTGGGCGGCACCATCAACATCATCCTTAAAGACGGCTCCACGCTGCCGCCCGGCGTGATCGTTCGTCTTGGCGAAACCTGGGACAAGAAGGCGGACAACATCCGTCCCAACGCTGCCGTTTCCTGGTCCGGCAACAACGAATCCAGGAACGTTTTCTATTCGCTGACCGTCGACGCGCAGAAGCGTTTCAACGAAAAGCACGCCACCGAAGGCATCTTCGACGGCGACTCGGCGGGCTTCGGCACGGAGGTAGCCGCCGGTGGCATGGGGCGTCGCCTGCAGAGTTGGGACGACCGCACGAAATCGGTGGCGGTGGAGCGCACCGAGCAGGGCGACCAGCGCCGTTCGAAGGACCTTTCCTTCAACGGCGACCTGACCTGGAACATGTCGGACAACTCCACCTTGCGCCTGGATGGGTATTCCCTGGGGACCAAACGCTTCGAGCACGAAGACAGCGTGATCTACGAGGGCGATGGCAGTGCCGGCGGCCTCGACCTGAGCGATCCCAGCTACAAGTTCGAGGATGTGCGCACCGATGAGGACAGCAGGGGCCTGTCGGCCACCTTCGATTCGGCGCTCAACGATTTGACGGACATCGAATTGCACGTGGGTCGTGACGACATCAACGGGAAGACCGACAAGACCAAGTTCAAGAAAACGATGACCGGGACCGACTCGCGCGAAATCGAGAAGGTGGATGAAACCGATTGGCAGGGCGACGTTTCACTTACCCGCCACATGCCCGGCTTCGCCCAGGCGTTGGGAATACAGGGCGCTGTTCTGAAAGTGGGCCTGCAAGGTCAATACAAGGACCGCGACTACAATTTGTCGCAGGCCACCGACCTCAGCGATCCGGTGAGCTCGCTGGCCGTAGGCCAGTTCAACTACAAGGAAAGGCGCCTGGACGGCTACGCCAAGCTGGACTGGAACCTCACCTCGGCGCTTACCGTCACGACGGGTGTGCGTGCCGAAACCACCCGCACCGAGCAGGACTTCATCAATACCACGTCCGAGGGCGGCACCATCGTCGATACCGACACCGGCAAGGCGGACAGCAAGACGACCATGCTGAATCCGTCGCTGCACGCGCAATGGAAGGTCTCCGACGCCGACCAGTTCCGCTTCAGCGTGGCCAAGACCGTACGCCGCCCCAGCATTGACCAACTGGTGCCGTCGATCACCATCGATTCGCCGGAGGACTACGACGTCACCGTGGGCAATCCGGACCTGGACATGGAGCGCTCATTGGGCTTCGACCTGGGTTACGAACACGCCATCGGCAAGAGCGGCATATTTGGCGTCAACGTGTTCAGCCGCAAGATCAGCAACCTGATCGGCCTGGTGAAAACCGAGCGCTCGGTGGCTGAAGTGGGGCAGGACCCGAACGAATACACCGGTGGGCTGTACACCTACCAGAACATCGGCAGTGGCAAGGTGCACGGAGTGGAGTTCGACATGTCCATGCCTTTGAGCTTCATGGGCTGGGAGAACACCGGTGTCTTCGCCAACTACACACGACTTTTCTCCAGCCGGCCCAGCCCCATCGACGGCCACGACATCACCATCGACGATCAGCCTTCGTTCGTCTACAACGTGGGCTTCACTCAGGATATTCCCGCCTGGAAAGCCGCGTTCGGCGTGAGCTACCAGGACCAGGGCGCTTCCAACTTCGTTTCCATCGGTGAGATGGAGCGGACCGAGTACGACGGCAATCTGGAGCTGTTCCTGGAAAAACGGCTGGGCAAGGCGTTCGTGCTGCGGCTCACCGGCAGCAACCTGCTCGATGCGTGCAGCTACCAGACAGAGCCTAACTTCGACGGCGACAGCTCCGCCGAGATCATTGCCAACCAGGCGGCCTATCGCGTGGACCATTTCGAGGTGGAGCGCGAATGCTCCTCGCCACGCTGGTCACTCACGTTGCGCGCCGTATTCTAATTTACCGTCCCCACGGTGGCAGGCGGCGGTCCCTCGGGATCGCCGTCTTTTTCTGCATCCATCGAGCGAGGCCACGGCAACCTGCCGTTGGCCATGGTCCACGAGGAATCCAACCATGCTCAAGACACGTCCGATGCTGCCTGCCCTGCTGGCAGGCGCCTTCGCGCTGGCAGCAGGCGCATGCACGCGTCCGCATGAAACCGCCCCCGCGCCGGCCCCTGCCGCCTCCACGCACGCCAGTTCTGCGCCCACCGTCGCCCCCAGCGGGTTGCGGCTGGAACGCGTGGTCATGTTGATGCGCCATGGCGTGCGCCCGCCCACCAAGCCGCAAGTCACCCCGCCGGGGACCAATGATCAACCGTGGCCCAAATGGACCACGGATTTCGGAGAGTTGACCACGCACGGTTACGACGCGGTGCGCCTGCTCGGCGAGTGGGACCGTGCCAACTGGGCGGCGCGCGGCCTGCTGCCCGCCACGGGTTGCCCGGCGGAGGCCGACGTGGATGTGGCGGCGAGTTCCAAATCGCGCACCCAGGCGACGGCGCGTGCCCTGCTGGAGGGGCTTGCACCGGGTTGCCACATCGACGTCTCGTTCCCCGCCAACAAGCACGACGACGTGGTGTTTCACCCGCTGGAAACCGGCGCGATGGCGATCGACGCCGACGAGGCCATGCGCGCGGTGGAGGCCGTGATGCCGCCCGGCGGCATGGCCGCGGAAGTGAAGGCCAACGCGCCGCTCTTCGACTTGCTCAACCACGCACTGGGCTGCACGCCCGGCGCCGCGTGCGATATCTCCACCATGCCGGCCGGCCTGGTGCGCAACGAGAACGATCGCCCGGATGTGGGCGACCCGTTTGGCATCGCCTCCACCGCCAGCCAGACCTTTCTGCTGGAATACCTCGAAGGCATGCCCATGAAGGATGTCGCCTGGGGGCGCCTCGATCGCGAACAGATCGCGACCCTGCTCGAGTTCCATCCGATCAAGTATCGCTATGAAGGCCGCGTGCCCTACGTTGCCGATCGTGCTGCCTCGCCGCTGGCCGCGCGCATGCTCGCCGCCGTGGAGCACGGCCCCAAGCTCACGTTGCTGGTAGGCCACGACACCAACATCGCCGACCTTGGCGGCATGCTCGACCTGCACTGGCAGGTGCCCGGCTATCCGCGCGACGATCCGCCGCCTGCCGGCGCGATCGGTTTCGAGGTCCTGGCCGATGCGGCCGGCGAGCAGTTCGTGCGTGCGTTCTACCGCTCGCAGACGATGGATCAGGTGCGTGAGCTCCAGAAGCTGGATGCAGGCAACCCGCCGTCCTACGAGTATCTGTCGATCCCGGGGTGCAACCAGCGCTGCCCCATCGCGGACTTCGAGCGGATCGTGGGCGCCAAGCTGATCAAACCGCTGCGTACGCCAGCGGCGAAGTGAGCGTTGCACCGGGGCGGCATCTCCGCCCCGGCATCCGTCGCGCGTTCGGAACGTGCCCGGAGGCACTTACGCGAACCAGTCACTTGCGTGACCTGTCCCCGCCCGGCCATCCATGGGCGGGCTGAGAGGTTGAAAAATCACAACCGCTCAGCCTGGCCTTCTGCTGGCGTGCCAGGTAAAGCAGACCTGCAGGCCACCCAGTGCGGAGCGGGACATGCCGATGTTGCCACCGGTGGCCTCAGCCAGTTCGCGTGCGATCGCCAGGCCCAGGCCGCTGCCGCCTTGCGCCTCGTCCAGCCGGCCGCCGCGCGTCAGCGCCGCGTTGGCCTGATCGGTGTCGATGCCAGGACCATCGTCCTCGATCGCCACGCGCGTCCACGCTGGTCCCGCATCCGCTTGTATCCGTACTTGCCGACGCGCATAGCGCACGGCGTTCTCCAACACCGCGCCCAGAATTTCCGACAGGTCATCCGGCAGCACTGCCAGTTGCAGGTTGGCAGGGATGTCCAGCGTGAACGCCAATTCGCCGCCACGATCGGTCTGCTCCAGCACTGTCACCAGCCGCTCCACCGTGGCGCGCACGAACGCGCTGCCGCCGGGTTGGCGACGGATGGCGGCAATGCGGGCGCGAGCCAGTTCTGCTTCGACGGTGCGCTGGATGGCGGCGATGGCGCGATCCAGTCCATCGGCGGCCTTGTCGGCACCGGCGTCGCGGGCGCGCCGGCTTTGCGCGGCCATGGCCGCCAGCGGTGTCTTCAAGCTGTGCGCCAGATCGGCGGCGCGCTGGCGCGCCACGGCGAGGTCGCGCTCGCGCGTGTCGGCCAGCGCGTTGATGGAATCGACCAGCGGCTGCACCTCGCGCAAGCGCGCTTCGGGCAGGCGCGCGCTGGCGCTTTCGCGCAACGCGGCCAGCTCGCTGCGCACGCGGCCGAGCGGCCGCAAACCCAGCCGCACCTGCAGCCAGGCCGCGCCGGACAGCACCACCCACAGCCCCGCCAGGAACGCCGCCAGCTCACGCCCGAATTCCGCCCGGGCCGAGGCCAACGGCGCACTGTCCTGAGCCAGTTGCAACAGCGCTGGCGCATCCCGATCCGCCAGCGCCACGCGTCGTTCCAACAGCGACACCGGCTTGCCATAAGGCCCGTTTGCGTGACGCAGGCGCCAACCATCCAGCGGCGCGTCGGTGGACGGCGGCAGATCGGCATCCCACAGCGAGCGCGAGCGCAGCGTGCCGGCGGCGGTGGTCACCTGCCAGTAGTAACCGCCGGCCGGCGTCTCCAGTCGCGAATCCACCGGCGGACGCTCGATCCGCGGCGCCTCGCCCGGCGTGATCACCAGACCGGCCACCAGACGCAGCCCATCGCGCGTCATCTCCGCCTGCAGCCGGCGCTCCAAGTGATGCTCGAACAGCACGGTCATGAACAACCACGCCAGCACCAGCGCCAGCAGGATCGCCGCCATGGCGCCGCCGAGCAGGCGCCAGTGCAGCGAGCGGGCGATCATGCGCCGGACTCCAGCAGGTAGCCGAAGCCGCGGCGGGTAACGATGATGCCGGCACCAAACTTGCGCCGCAGCCGCGCCACGATCGCCTCGATGGCATTGGTGTCGCCATCCTCCGCCGCACCGTAGAGATGCTCGGCCAGCTCGCCCGCGGAAACCGCGCGACCATTCTGGTGCGAGAGGTAGTCCAGCAACCGGAACTCCAGTGGCGACAACCGCGCCGGCGCGCCGTTGAACACCGCGCTCATGCGCATGGTGTCCAGCCGCAGGCCGCCGATCGCCACCACGCTGCTGACACGCCCCGCACCGCGGCGCACCAGCGCACGCACCCGCGCCACCAGCTCGCCCATCTCGAACGGCTTGGCCATGTAGTCGTCGGCGCCGGCCTCGATGCCTTCCACCTTCTCGGTCCAGTCGCCGCGCGCGGACACGATGATCACCGGAAACGCGCGCCCCGCCGCGCGCCAGCGGCGCAGCACCGAGAGGCCGTCCAGCCGCGGCAGGCCCAGATCCAGCACCGCCGCGTCGTAATCCTCCACGTCGCCGCGGTACCAGGCATCGTCGCCGTCACCGGCTTGGTCGACGACGAATCCCGCGGCCTCCAGCGCGCGTGCCAAATCGGCCTGGATGTCCGGATCGTCCTCGACCACCAGGCAGCGCATCAGTCGTCCTCGACCTTGCGCACCTCGCCGGTGCGCGCGTTGAGTTTCACCTCGCGCACGCGGCCCTGCGCGGTGAGCACCTTCACCTCGTACTCCCAGCCGTGGTGCTTGCCGTGTTCCAGCTCCACCTCCACCACGTCGCCGGGCACTCGCTGCTGCACGAGGGCGAGGATGCGGCTGAGCGGCAGGATCTCGCCCCGCTGCAGCAGCGCGCGGGCCTCGACGTGGTCGTCGTGGTCGTGGCTGCCGGCCAGCGCGCTCGAGGACAGCCCCAGCGCGAACGCGGCCAGCAACACCGCGGCGAGCGAGAAGGGAATGGCGATGCGGCGGATCAGATGCGTATTCATGGGGTCGATCCTGCGGCAACCGCGCTGACAGCAAGCTGACATCGGGCGTGGCGCGGATGTCAGCAACGCCGGCACAGACTGCGGGGAACTCCTGCGGAATCGAAGTCTCCATGTCCATCGCTTCGCGTGCAAGCTGGTTCGTCCTGGCCGCCATCGCCGGGTTGTCGATCACCCACCGCGCCCAGGCGCAACAGCCGCCGCCCGCACGCGGCGGCGACGTCACCATTTACTCGCCCGCCGACTTCGCCGACAACGCGCCGGCCAATGCGTGGGACATGCTCTCGCGCCTGCCCGGCTTCGTCACCGTGGATGCCGACGAGGACGTGCGCGGCTATGCCGGCGCCCGCGGCAACGTGCTGATCGACGGCGCGCGCCCCACCAGCAAACACGAGGATGCCGAGACCTTGCTCAAACGCATCCCCGCCAGCGCGGTGGCGCGCATCGAGCTGATCCGCGGCGGCGTGCCCGGCATCGACATGGCCGGCTACGCCCTGCTGGCCAACGTGGTGCGTCGGCACGAGGCCACCAGCCAGTCCGCCATCGAGGCCGGCATGGTGGCCGCCACCGACGGCTGGATGGCACCGAAGGGCCAGTGGGAATACGGTCGCCGCTGGGACGGCCACACGCTGGACCTGGCCGTGAAGCTCGATCCCGAACTGGACGACGACACCGGCCGCGGCCACATCGACACTTTCTCGCCGGACGGCACGCGGCAGCAGCGCGAGCGGCTGGACACCCGCACCATCAAGAACAAGGCCGAAGCCAGCGCCAACTGGCGTCAGCCGCTGGCCGGCGGCCAACTCACCCTCACCGGCGCCGCCCGCGGCGAGCGCGCGCGCACCGACACCCGCATCGACGCGCTGGCGCCCGCCGAGGGCAGCGAGCGCGTGCACGAAAACGAGGACACCGACGAAGCCGAAGCCGGCGCCCGCTACGTGCGCCAGTTTGGCGAGCGCACCCGGCTGGAACTGATGGCCACCCGCCACCAGGCTTGGCTGGACGATCGCGAGCGCTCGCACGAAGACGATGAAGATGAAACCTTCGACGAGAACACCCGCACCGGGGAAAGCATCGGCCGCATCGACCTCACCCACGCCTGGTCCGATGCGCTCACCCTCAACGGATCGTTCGAAGGCGCGCGCAATACGCTTCGGAGCACCACCCACCTGCAGCAGGACGGCGTCGACGTCGCCCTGCCTGGCTCCGACGTGCAGATCGAGGAGCGCCGCAGCGAAGCCGCCGCTGGCGCCACCTGGAAACCCGCGCCCGGCTGGATGCTCGACGCCGACCTGCGGCTGGAGCAATCCACCATCGCGCAAACCGGCGACTCGCCGCGCCAGCGCCACTTCAGCTATCCCAAGCCGCGCCTGTCCGTGCAATGGGACGTGGACGCCAACGACCAGCTGCGGCTGGCGCTCTCGCGCGAAGTCGGCCAGCTCGACTTCGAGGACTTCGTCGCCTCCGCCTCGCTGGAAACCGATCGCATCAGCGCCGGCAACGCCGAACTGAAACCCGACCGCACCTGGCGCAGCGCGCTCACCTGGGAACACCAGCTCTGGCGCGACGCCGCCTTCACCGCGAGCTGGACCCACGAACGCATCAGCGACGTGGTCGACCGCGTGCTGGTGATCACCGACGACGACATCTTCGACGCCCCCGGCAACATCGGCGACGGCCGCCGCGACACCCTCGCGCTGGACGTCTCGCTGCCGCTCGACGGCATCGGCTTCCACGGCGGCCGCCTCACCTCATCGATGCAATGGCGCCGCAGCCGCGTCACCGACCCCACCACCGGCCGCCCCCGCCCCATCTCCGAGGAAAAACCCGTCGAAGGCAGCATCGAACTCACCCAGGACCTGCCCACCCTGCGCACCCACTGGGGCATCGAACTCGAACACATCGCCGAACGCAAGACCGAATACCGCTATGACGAGATCAAAAGCGAATCCGAAGGCATGGGCTGGACCGTGTTCGTCGAACGCGAACTGGGCACGCGTTGGCGCGTGCGCGCCGAGGCGACCGATCTGTTCGGGCGTGGGTTCAAGGAGACGAGGGAGAAGTACGACGGGCCACGTTCGACCGAACCGCTGGAGGAAATCGAGCGACGCCGGAGGCGGTCACCGGGATTTGTGAGTCTGACCTTTCGCTGCCGTACCGGGGCCTAAGAGCCTGGGCGATAGAAACCTTCACGGTAAAAAAGCGGTCGCGCGAGGACAGATTTTTGCCGACTTGCCGGCCCGAGGTGGAAGGCGGCAAGAACTGCACGCCGATCCGGATTCATTCCACGGTGAGCGCACGGTTCAACTGCCGGATCAAGGCTTCCTGGATCAGGCCGTTGGAAACACAAACGTTGCCGCCATGGATATCCACCGGACCGCCAGTGACCGAGCTGGCGGCGCCGCCCGCCTCGCGCACCAGAATGATCCCGGGTGCCATGTCCCACGCGTTGAGCGCGCGCTCCCAATAGGCGTCCCAGCGACCGGCAGCGACGTAGGCCATGTCCACCGAGCAGGCGCCGGTGCGACGGATGCCGGCAACTTCACCGGACAGCAACGCCATCTCGCGCGCGAACACCGGGTGATCGGGCTTTCCCGCGAACGGGATGCCGCAACCCAGCACGCTGTCCACCAGCCGATGGCGGGTGGACACGTGGATGCGCTGCCCGTTCAACCAGGCGCCCTCGCCTTTCCCGGCCACGTACATCTCGTTCAACACGGGCAGCCAGGTGACGCCGGCCACCACTTCGCCCTCGCGGGCCAGCGCCACGTTGACGCCCCACAGCGGCGTGCCGAACAGGAAATTGGTGGTGCCGTCCAGCGGGTCCACGATCCACAACTGCGCATCGTCGGCACCGCCGGTGGCGCCGCCCTC
>JBIQMK010000025.1:0-21850 GCA_044463365.1 Rhodanobacter sp.
GCGACGCAATGCCAGCGCCATCAGCGACAGGTCATACGGCAAGGACGGCAGCGGCTGACCCGGATCGGGGGCGGGCAGGCCGGCGAGTTGGGAAATCTCGGCCAGATCAGCCTCGGACAGCACGTGCCGCACGCCCGGCTGCAGGGTCGCAGCCATGAAGTTGTGGCTGTCTGGGCTGTGGTCCAGACCCAGGGCATGGCCATACTCGTGCAGCAACACGGTGTACAGGTCCATGGTGCCGTAGGCCGGGCTGCCGACCTTGGCGATCCACTCATTGGGGTTGGAGGTGGGCAGGAACTCGGACTTGTCGTCGGGTGTGGCGTCCGTGAACCAGCCGTAGCCGGCGGCGTTGGTGTCCAGGGAAATCGACACATTAGTGCTGGTGGCCTGCTCCAAGCCCACCGCCGAACCGGGGAGGTCGGTGAAAGTCACCGGAACTGGGTTATTTTCTTGAGAGCTTTCCGACGTCTCTTCATTAATTGTCCATGTATCTGGATGGGGGCATAGCTTGGTTTGCAAGCTTTCAAAGGCACTGTTCGATTGCAGGGCGGCTGTTACCGTACTGTCGTTGACTATCCTTATGAAATATTTGATCTTGATTGCTACTGGATTTTCGAGGTAATCCTTGCCAGACACGAAAAGAATGGCTTGGTCTTGCCCGGTGAAGCCCTTTTCAGGGTAGTAGAGAAGATCGTATTTTGACTGCGATGACGAAGGCTCGATCCTCCCGTGACTTGGTTCTTTCAAGATATTCACTGAAACGGAGTCGCGCACTTGGTCAACTATGCTCTGTACCTCAGCTGGTGGTTGTTTCCCTGCTGAATCCACAAAGTCAGGCAAAATACCTGGTGATTTCAAAATATAAGCATCTGGAGTTAGTGCAGTGTAATTAAGCCTTTTGCCAGAAATTACGCATGTGCCTATCGTGGTATAGGTCGTTCCGTCCGTGCTGGTGGACGAGGTCGGCGCATGGATTGCGACCGGGGCAGAATTCGGGGTTGTAAAGTACAGCATATCGAGATCCTCCGCATGGACGCCAAAAGTGCTCTGCAATTCCGCATAAGAAGTCGTCGTGGACGACTCGTCTGTACCTGTATCGGAAGAGGCCGGTGCGGATAAGTGGTTTGTATCCGCGAACAGAAATTTTGACGTGGCTATCTGTATCGGTTCACGCTTGCCAAGGGGAATTCCTACCTTGTCGGTGTAGGCGGCATCTGTCTTTGCATCTATACCGAGCGAAGAAAGCACATAACGGATGTTTCCGTAGGAATTGCCATTAAATACTGGGAAACAGGGGTCAGTGTCTGAGGTTTCCCCACGAATTCATGCCGGCACACCCAGTTGCTCCAGCAGTTGTGGGCTGGGGTGTCGCAGCTGATCGATGAGTTCGCTCAAGCGTGTACTCGACCATCGTCGCACGAGAGCTTCGCGACCCAGCCGCATGACGGAGTAGAGGCGTCGTTTCGATCGAAACGGTGCGAGCCACGTGTCGATACCGCAGCCATCGCAAGCCATGCCCACGAGCCAGCTGGCAAACGCGGCCATCGCGCTGAGCAGCAAGAGCACTTCGATGCGTGCACCTTTGCGCGTGAGGCTATCCTCGAAGCCCTGCCCGTAGCGATGGGATTTCAGGTCACGAAATGACAGTTCGACCTGCATGCGTCGCCCGTACAGCGCGATCAGCTGCCGCACGCTGATCTTCAGCGAGGGTGAGGCCACCAACAACCATGGTTCACTTTCACGTTGTGCGTTTTTGCGGCTGTTGGAATTGCGTGCTGGCGCGCCTTGCCGATTGCGGTGCTTGCGTCCTTTGGGCGGCTTGGCATGCATCACCACACGCGACGTCAGTGGCTTGCTGCGCGCTATCTCCATGGCACCAAAGTCGCGCGGTCCACGCGTCGCCAAGCCGTACATCGCTTTGCATGTCACCCATTCATCCGGTTCATCTGGCACGTCGACGGGCTTGAGATACGTGGTGTTACGCAGGCGACCCAGCCATTGCCAGCCCATCGCCTCGACCGCCCGGAACCAGGGTCCGCGAAAGCCGGCATCGGTCACCAGAATCGGGTGTGTGTCGTCGGGCAACACCTGCGCCAGCCGTTGAAGAAACTGTTTTTCAGCCTTCGGCGAGCCCTGCTGCCCGCCGGGGAACACCATGTCCAGGATCGGCAACGAACGGCCACCCACGGGAATCGCTGCACGTAGCAAATGCCAGCTTCGATCGGACTTCAGATCCGACCAATCGATGATGATGGTGGGCTGCTTGCTGCGCACTAGCCAACGAGCCATGGCCTTGTAGATATGCTCCCGCTCGACATGCAGATGACGGTTGCCCAACAGTCGATCCAGCGCCTTGAGCGGAGCGCGGATGCGCTCAGCCTCAGGCCATGAGCGCGCCAGATCGATCAGCGTCAGGCGGCTACCGTGGATCATCGCCTCGACCGCCCGCAGCAGCACACGACTGCGCAGCACATGCATCGAACCGAGCGTCGCGCAGACACTTTTGCAATACTTCGGTAGCACGCATGGTGTGGTCTCCTCTGGCTTCGTAACCCGTGAGGAATGACCGCATCATGCGCGCACTGTTCCTTCAGTTCGCACGCAACGTGTTGATTGAACGAGGAGATTCGTGGGGAAACCTCAGACACTGACCCCTGTTTCCCGGTCGACGTGTCGTCGGGGTCGCTGAAGCCGAAGTCGCTCACCTGGAAGATGTAGGGCGTGTCTTCCGGCGTGGTGACGGTGGTGCTGGTGCCGGTCGGCGCGTCGTTCACCGGGGTGACCGTGATCTGTACGGTGGCGATGTCCGAATCCAGCTCGCCGTCGCTCACGGTGTAGCTGAAGCTGTCGGTGCCGTTGAAGTTGGCATCCGGCGTGTAGGTGTAGGTGCCGTCGGTGTTGAGTGCCAGCTGGCCGTGTGCTGGCCCTTGCACGATGGTTGGCATCAACACCGGGCTGTCCACATCGCTGGCCTGACTCAACAGATCGACCGTCTGCGGGGCGTCTTCCCGCGCGGTTTGCTGGATGTCGCCGGCCACCGGCGCGTCGTTGACCGGTGTGACGACGATGCTGACCGTCGAGATGTTCGAGTCGGTCTGGCCGTCGCTGAGCTTGTAGGTGAAGCTGTCGGTGCCGAAGTAGTCCTTGTCGGGACTGTAGCCGAACGTACCGTCCGTATTGACCGTGACCTGGCCGTGGGCCGGGCCGCTCACCAGCACCGGTACGAAGCCGGATTGATCGGTGCCAATGTCGTTGGCGAGAGCGGCAATGGTCAACGCCGTGTCTTCGCTACCCGTCGCCGCATCGTCGAGCGTTTGCGCCACGCCGGCATCGACGCGGACATGACTGATCGTGAAGTGGCTGCCGGGGTCACCAAAGCCGATCAGGTCGAACGACAGGTTCACTGCCGTGCCCGCGGCGATGTTGCTCAGGTCCAGCACGTAGGTGCGGCTGCCGTCCGGGGCAGTGGTGAAGCTGAGGCCAGAGGACATGAACGACGAGCCGTCGCCCTGCAGGTTGAGGAAATCATCCGTATTGGAGAGTGCGACCGGCGCTGCCAGCGATTGGCCGCTGGTGGCATCGAGCAGGGCGACTTCGAAGGCATCTTGCGGGCCATTGCCGGGATTCTGGAGGTTGAGGCCGGACACGGTGAAGCGCAGGAAGTGGTCGTTGGGGTTGACGGTGAAGACCTGGTTGATACGGGTCTGGTTGTCGGTCGATTCGCCAAGCACGACCGAGCCATTGGCCACGGTGACATCGCCGGATGTCGTCCAGCCGCTTGTGTCGCTGAAGTCACCGTTGGCCAGCGCGGGGTTGCTCACTACGTCGTAGTGGAGAATGGAAGGTGCCAGTGCGCCCAGGGCTGTGCCGTTCGCATTTGCATCAGCCAGGATGCCATCCGCCGCCTGCTTGCGACGCAATGCCAGCGCCATCAGCGACAGGTCGTAGGGCAAGGACGGTAGCGGCTGGCCCGGATCGGGGGTGGGCAGGCCGGCGAGTTGAGAAATCTCGGCCAGATCGGCCTCGGACAGCACGTGCCGCACGCCCGGTTGCAGGGTCGCAGCCATGAAGTTGTGACTGTCCGGGCTGTGGTCCAGACCCAAGGCATGGCCGTACTCATGCAGCAGCACGGTGTACAGGTCCATGGTGCCGTAAGCGGGGCTGCCGACTTTGGCGATCCACTCATTGGGGTTGGAGGTGGGCAGGAACTCGGAATTGTCGTCGGGTGTGGCATCCGTGAACCAGCCGTAGCCGGCGGCGTTGGTGTCCAGAATGATGCTTGCTCCTGTACCGGTCATGCTTTCTCGGCCCACAGCCGGACCGGTCAGATCACTGAAACTGATGTTGGCACCGGGCAGTTCGGCGACTCCGCTAGTCAAAGAAGTTGGTTGAAAGGAGTTTGCAGGCGTAAAGGCAGTCGAGGCCAACTGCACGCCATCGGCGTTTACGACGTCGATACGGGAGATTTTCCAGTCCTCCCCGAGTTGGCACAAGCCGCTGGGATTCTCATCCGATGCCGGAACTTCAATGGTGTAATGAATCTCTATCTTCAGGCCATACTTTTCGACCTGCATGACAAAGGTATCCTCGCCCGAGTAACCCTTGTTTGACACATAGTAATACCAACCCGCCTCAGTGGCTGAAATGTTGGTTCCAGTGCTTGGATCCCATATAAGTTTTCCGTGTTTTGGAGCCAGCATGGTAGTAATAGTGGCATGGTCAAAAGTATATTGATCCGCTACGTACTTTTTGAGGGGCGAGCTGCTCTGACTTTGATATTTTAAGATGTAGCTATCGGCGTCATATGTCGGACGTATTTTGGTCCCTGGTGTATCCGTTCCGATGGTAGGTCTGTCGGCAACATCGCATCTTCCCAACGCGTAGTTCGGCGTGGCGTGTTCTGTTGCCACGGTCGTAGTGGATAGTGCTGTGCCTATTGCCATGCCCGCTAGCCAATTTGATACAGACACTGCCATTGCATCGTTCTCCGTTGAGGTCGCTGGGGGGTGTACGGTGACATTGGCGGATACGCCATTCGCCACCACAAGCGAATGGGCGTCGTTACCGCTGATGGCGGTAAGCAACGGTTTCAGCGTGAGGCCAAATTTATCTTGGTATCCCTTGGCGCCTTCTGCAGATAAGCCGAGTGACGCCATGACCACGCGTATGTCTTCAAAGGGATTGCCGCCAACGAGGGCGTAGCTTTCATTGTCTTTATAATTCAACTAAAGGGGACGTGGCCAATTAAATGTCTTGGCTGCTTACCCGCAGTGGCCTCCCACGCCGGCGGTATACGGCGGCCTGTCCGAGAGTGGTTTCCACCATGCGCTGGAAGCGTTCGTCGCCAAGGGCGCGCTCTTGACTAGCGTATGCACGCAGATGCAGCAAGTCATCTGGTGCGATGCCTGCGTCCAGCCATTGTTGGTAGTTGTGGGCGCGTTCGGTTGGGTCACTCCCCATTGCGACAATGATTCGAGAAAAGGGGACGGAGAAAGTTAAGCGAAAGGCGATTTAACTTCCTCCGTCCCCTTTTTGCCCGGCGTCTGCTGCACGTTGCGCACGCCGTCCCGCGCCGTGCCCACCAGCGCCATCGACATGCCGTGGCTGCTGGCTTGTTGAAAACAGGATTCAGCGTGTGCGGAATGCATTTGTCGGAAAGTTCACGCTGACCCCCGTTTTATTTGTTTTATTGGTCAGGCGCGCCGGGAAGTGAGTTCAACCGCCCTTCGATGCAATTCAAACGGGTGGAAGTGAACCTGACCACGTTTTGACACTGGCCCCTGTTTTAGTTAGCCCCATAACTCCAATGCTTTGGAATATTCTGCAGCTAGTTCACCTAGGTCTTCATATCTAAACAATGGGGCGTCAGTATTAGCAAAATAGTATCTAAATTTATTTCTTTTGGGCGGGACAATGTCGCCATTTTCTATCCCTCTAAAAATTGGCGTCATACGCTCCAATACCCACGCGGCATCTGAGTCAGTCCTAGCATAATGTACCAACTTTTTCCTTAAATTCTCTGCGGCCACCTTCAACCTTTCAACGTTGTCCATCACCAAAGCCTCACTTAATTCTGATTGCTCACACATGCTTGTGCGACGCTCGTCTTATCGCCTATGCGCGTGCCGCAATCTTGCGCACCATTGCTTTCTTTGCCGTCAGTCTTCGGATTCAGAGAAGATAGTTCTGCACCTAGGGATCGATTGCTTGGCCCCCCAACATTAAACTCTTGCGCACCTTGCTTCTCGGGAGTCGACCATACACTTCTATCCGGCACAATGACCTGGGTGGCACCTCCGGGCGCATTCACATTTCCCTGCGATGTCTTTGCCACCTTCGATATGAAAACTTCTGGGTTTTCGCCCGGTTTGGGCACGATCGAATAGACATCCACGCCGTTTTCCGCCATCTCGTATGCCTGTTTTGCTGGAAGCCCAAGTGTCTTAGCCACTTCATCTGGCGATTTACTACTCAAGGATCGAAGCTGACTTTCTGTCATCCAGTATCCGCTTTTATCGCCAACCGGCTGGCCCTTAGGAACCACTTTATACAGAATTGCACCTTCCGAAGCTTTAGCTACAACCGGAAACGTAGAGCCAGATTCTATGTACTCAATTGCTATGTCCGTAGCCCGACTTTCGCTCATTCCCTTGGTTCCTGCCTTTATATCCCTCACTAGCATCTGTGCTACTGACGTCGACATAACCTTATCTGTCGCAACAATACCCTGTGGTTCAAACTCACTGTAGCTTGCTCGCGCCAGCTGATTAGCCGCAACCTCTGCACTCACTTGCGCATCTGCCGCTGCCGCATAATCCCTAATGGTTAGGCCGCTCCCCACCAAACCAAGCGCACCGCTCACAACAGCCACCCAACCGGTGCTGTGCCCGTCCTTGACCTGCTTTGCTCCTTCATAAAGCGTGCTTCCCGACACCCCCGCCAGGAAACTGGCGCAAAGCACGCCATCACTTGCGCCGCACAGCACCACACCAGCCTGAAGGGCTGCGCTGGCGTTGGTCGCCTCCGTCAGCGCGTTCTGTTCGGCAAGGGTCTGATGAAACTGCCCCTCATTCGGATAGGCGTAGGGTTTACCCACATGGCTGTTGGCAATCTGGTACTGATACGCCTCCTTCAGGCCCGGCGTAGTTAGCGTGTCCGCGTAGATCGCATCGTTGAAGTAGTCATCGCCTATCGCATAGAAGTAGTGCTGCCCACCGGGCAGCAACTGGCCGCCGTATTGCGCGGTCAACTCATTGATGTAGCTCTCAGCAACCGCATCCATGAGTCCATCGTTATGTCCATTGACGTCCCGATTGGCTTGGGCCAACAGGCGGGAATCAGCATCCTTGATCTGTTCCGCGGTCGGGTGGTCGCCATAGAGCTTTTTGGCGAACTCCTCGGCGTGGTCGTCAACGATCTTTATTTCATTGGGATGCAACTGCCTGTTGTACTTCTCCCCATCCAGGGCCGTCGTCGCACCCGCGCCACCACCCACGGCACCACCCACAGCCGCACTGGCCAGCTCCATCAGCGTTCTGCCTTGGGCGCTGTTCGGGTCGATGTGGTGATCGGCGAGGTAATTGGCCATCGCCCCGCTGGCGGCTTCACTCGCCGCCGCCCCTAGCGCACCCTGTGCGGCATCGCCGCCGCCCAGCGCTGCGGTCGCTGCGCCGACCAACCCGTGCAGCAGGATTTTGTTGGTACCACCATCGCGCCACGCTTTCTGCTCTTCGTCCGTGGTCGCGTGGTCGGCCATGTAGTCGGCCAGATCTCCCGCCGCCCGCATCCCCACATACCCCGCCGCCTGCCCCAGCGCCTGGTTCTCCTTGATCTTGTCCACATCAAAGTCGTTGCTGACGCCATTGCCATTGAGTGCCGTCGCACTACGGTCGATACCGCTCAGGTCTTGATCGCGATCGTTGCGCACCACGATCGTGCCCTGCGCGATGCTGCTCTGCGTATCGCTGCTGCCGCTGCCGCCTTGCGGTATCGCCATATTCAACGCCGCACCCATGGCGTTGCTGGCTACATTGCCCGCCGCCGAGCTATTACTGCTGTACGAGAACCCCATCTGGCTGGCGCTGCTCTGAGCGCTGTTGTGCAAGTCGTTGAAGACGAGGTTGCCGGTGTCGAGCCGGTTCTTTGAGGCATCGGCGGTGCTGGCGATGGCGGCGCCGGTGAGCGTGGTGGTGTCGCCCACGTGGATGTCATAGCCGCCGCTCCCCGCGGCCAGGCCGGTCTGGTCGGTCACGCTCTGATAGTTGTTGCTGATGTTGCTTTGGCTGTAGCTGGCGCCGCCGCTGCTGGCGCCGTAGCAGATCGGCGGGATGCACAGGCTCAAGCCGGCGCTGGCCGCTTGGTAAGTCTCCTTGTAGTGGTCGGTGTCTTGCGTGCTGGTGAGGCTGAGGCTGCGGCCGATGTCGGCCAAAATGGTGTTGCCGTAGGCCTGGGCGCCTTCCAGCGTGGTGTCTCTTCCGCTGGTCAGGCCAAGCGTGTCACCGGCGTTGATGGTGGTGGCGTGATTCGTGGCGCTGTCGCCGTTGCCTTTGCCCCGGGCCGCCGCGGCCGCCAGCTCGATGGTGAAGCCGTTCTGCTGGCCGCCCAGCGCGAAGCCCACGCCGATGCTGGCGCTGCCGCTGTGGTTGGCACTGTCTCTCTTGGTGGTGTCCTTGCCGGCGGTGAGGGTGATGTCGCGCGCCGCCGCCAAGGTGACGTCGCGGCCAGCCTGGATTTGCGCACCTTGCAGTACCACGTCGCCATTGGCCGCGTAGCCGTCGGCACCCTTGGTGCCGTCACCGGTGGCCACGATGGTGACGTCGCGGCTGGCGTTTACCGTGCTGCCCTGCTGCGTCTGCTGCTGGTACGACGTGTTGCTGGACTGGTGGCTGCTGCCGATGCTGACGGTGACCTTGACCAAACCGGTGCTGCCGTTGGGGTCCTCGGCATTGCCGCCGGGCGGGGCGGCAGTGGCGGCGTTGCCGGCGGCCGACTGGGCCGCCCGGCCGTAGTCGATGCCGCCGGCCACCTCGCCTGCGTCCTTCGCGCCGTAGTACGCCTCGGCCGCATACAGCGCCGCCAGCCGGTTGTCGCCGCGGTCATGCGCGTCCACGGCGGCATCCACCGCCTGCGCGGCCTGCACTGCCACGCCGGACAGCGCCACGGTCACGCCGGCCTGCTTCATCTTGTCGCGCTGCTGCTGCTCGGCGGTGTCCGCGCTGGGCGTGAGGCTGACGTTGCGGCCCACCAGCGTGACGTCGCGGCCGGCGATGTCCACACCCTGGCCGGTGAGGTCGTCGTGCGCGACCACGGTGACGTCGCCCTGCGTACTGGTCAGCCCGGTGCGCAGCGTGCTTTGCCAAGTCTGGCTGCCGCTCTGGTCGTGCAGCTCCTGCCGCTCGCCGATGGTGCCGGCGTAGCCGTTGCCGCCCAGGTCGCCGACCTGGTGGCCGCGCTGGTAGCTTTGCCAAGCCTGGCTGGCCTCGCCCGTGCCCAGGTCGATCTTGCCTTGCGCGGCCAGCACGTTGATGTCGTGCTGCGCGGTCAGTTGCGCGCCCTCGGCGGTGATGTCGCCCTGGCGGCTGATCACGCTGATCTGCCCGGCGTCCACCGTGGTGCCGGTTTCGTTGACGACCTGCTGCGCGTTCTGCGTGTTGCCCAACTGGCTGTTGTAGGGCGACATGCTGACGCCGCTGCTGTTGGCACCGCCCTGCAGGCTGCGCGCCGCGTCGCCGGCGCTGACCGGCGCGGCGGTGAAGCGCTTGCTGTGGTGGGTGCTCTGGCTGCTTTGCGACGTCGTGTCGGCGCTGGTCAACAGGGCGACGTTGCGCTGTGCGGCCAGCGTGGCCGCGCCCCCGGCGCTCAAGGCGCTGCCGATCACGGTGAGGTCGCCGCCGGTGGCGTTCAGCGTCAGATCCCCTGCCGCGCGCAGGGTGCTGCCGCGCTCGCTGCTGGTGTCGAGCTGGCTCGACTGGTTGCTGCGCTGGCTGCCGTAGCTGATGGCGACGCTGGGCATGTCGAGCCCGGACGCACTGACGGCGTGCAAGGTGTCTTGTGCCTTCTTGCCGGAGCCGGCCTGCTCCCGCCGCGTCTGCTTTACGTTGCGCACCCCGTCCAGCGCCGTGCCCACCAGCGCCATCGACAGGCCATGGCTGCTGCTTTGCTGGGTGCCGGTTTCGTGGTCGGTCTGCGTGGCGGTGGTGACGGTGATGTTGTTGCCTTGCAGGGCGATGTTGCCGCCGGTGGTGGAACCGGTGGCGCGGGCAGCGATCAGGTCGCTGCCGATCACCGCGAGGTCGCCGCCGGCGGCGACCGTCAGGTTGCCCTGGGTGCTGCCGATCAGGCTGCCGACGGTGATGTGCTGCTCCACCGTGCTGGTGGCGCTGGCTTTCTGGCTGCCGGCGGTAAAGCCGATGCCACCCAGGCCACTGGCACCGCCGCCGCCGAAGATGCCGCTCTTCTTCTTGCTGATGCTGTACGCGTCGGTGGAAACCTCATCGGCCGTGCCGAGGGTGACGTCATGGCCGGCAACCAGCGCGACGTCGTGCGTGCCGGCCACCTGGGCGGCCCGGGTCGTCAGGTCGTGACCCGCCGCGATGGTCACCGAGTCGCCGGATAGCGTGCTGCCGATGGCGTAGGTGTCGTGGGTTGCGTCGTGGGTGGTGGTGGTCTTGCTGGAGAACAGGCCGCTCTTTTTGTACTTGGTGTCGCGGGAGGTGTCGTGGTTTTCCAGGCCGGCATCGAGCGTGATGTCGTGGCCGGCACCGAGTGCGATGGCGCCGTCGCTGCTGGCCAGGTTGGCGGCGGTGGCGGCGATGTCGTGGCCGGCGCTGATGACGATGCCGTTGGCGGCGTCTAGCCCGGTGCCGCGCACGGTTTCGTCGAGGCTGCTGGTGCTGACCGAGGTGCGGCCTTCCTTGTGGTGCTCCCGGGTGGTGGTGACGTCGGTGACGGCGTTCAAGTTGACGTCGCGCCCGGCGCGGGCGGCCAGCACGTCGCCGGCCTTGAAGGCGGCGCCTTCGCTGGTGATGTCGCGGCCGGCGGCCAAGGCTAGATTGCCGCCGGCGGTAACGTGGCTGACAGTGTGGGTGGTGGTGTGGGTAATCGAGGTGCCGCCGCCGGTGACGGCGGTTTGCGCGGTGGCCGCAAAATCCAGGTCGCGGCCGGCCACCAGTGCAGCATCGCCACCCGCTGTGATCGGCGTGGCGATGGCGGTCAAAGCGCGGCCGGCGACCAGGCTGAGGTCGCGGCCAGCGCTGACTGGCGCCTGGTTGAGCAACAGGTCGCGGCCGGCCTGCACGGCCAGGTCGCTGCTGGCGGTGATACTGCCACCGGTGGCCAAGCCCAGGCGCTGCGCGTCGGCGAGAGACAGGCCCGCACCCAGGTCGACCTTGCCGATATCGGCACCACTGAGCACGTCGCGCCCGGCCACCACGGCGACGTTGCCACCCTGGATGCGGCCGGCGTTGAGCACATCCTGCGCGGCGCTGATGCTGAGGGTGTCGTCGGCGCGGAGGTTGCCGCTGTTGAGCAGGCTGTCGGCCTTGAGGCTGGCGTCGCGGCTGGCGAGTACGTTGCCGGTGTTGGTGAGGGTGCCGCTGGCGTCGAGGATGATGTCCTGGCCGGTCATCACGGCGCCGCGTTCGCTGGCCAGGTTTTTCGCGTGCTGCGCGGACAGGTAGACCACCGGCACCAGCACTTTTTCGCCATTCACCTCCTGGCTGACCAGCCACACGATGTCGTCGGTGAGGCTGGCCATCTGCGGCGCGGTGAGCGCCACGCCCACGGCCAGATCGAACCGGCCGGCGGCGGCCACGCCGGCATCCATCAGCTCGCGGTATTGCGCCACGGTGTCGGTGCTGTTGCTGAGGAAGCGACGGCCGGTGAGCGCGGTGATCTGGTCGAGCACCAGGCGGTTTTCGTAGAAGGCGTCGCCGAGGCGCTTCAAGGTGTCTTCGCCGTTCCACGGCAGGCGGTCCATCAGGTAGTCGCTGCCGTAGAAGCCGCTCATGCTGGCGAAGCGCGGGTCGGTTTCGACGAGGTAGCCCGCGCTGCTGCCGGGGTGGGTGGTGAACAGGCCGTTGGTGGGCAGCTGGATCTGGCCGCCGGGCGCATCCAGCGAGCCAACGGTTTGCGCACCGGGGGCGGCCGGTGTGCCGCCCAGCCCGCCCACCGTGCCCAGGTTGATGCTTCCGCCGACGGCGCTGACGCCGCCGGTGCCGCTGCCGGTGACGGCCTGGCCGTTGCCGTTGCTGCCCAGTGCCGCCACGGCGTTTACGGGTCGGCCATCGGCACCGACGGTGGTGTTGGCGATGGTGGTGCCGGTGATCGAAAGGGTGCCGCCGGCGGTCATGTAGGCCGGCGCATCGGGCCCCGGCGTGAGGTGCATCCAGTAGGGCGGCGTCCCCGCGATGGCAAGCTCGGCGGTGGTGGAAGTCTGGCCGAAGTGCTCGACGCCGTTGTCGTCCCAGCAGGTCTTGGTGCCGAGAGCGCATTTGCTTTTCTTCTGCACCTGGATCCAGTTGTCGACGTCGGTGCGCAGGGAGACCGTGGGCACCCAGCCGGTGTTGACGATGCTTTCGCCGCCGAGGGTGCCGGTGCCATCGGCCACGCTGCCCGACTGGCCGTTCACCACCAGATGGCCGGCCGCCGCGATGGTGGATCTGTCGTTGAGCACCGAGCCGCCGAGCATGATGTCGGCACCGGAAACGATCTTGCCCTGTGCGCTGGTGCGCAACAGGCGCTGCTGGCTGATCACCGTGCTGGTGGTTTGCCCGGTGGCGTTTTCGTCGGGGTCGCAGCGGTGGTTGTCGCCCAGGCTGGCGCAGTAGGCAACGGCAACGGGGTCGGTGGTCTTGTCCACCACGTGCTGTTCGACCGTGGTGTTGCTGGCCTGCTCGGCCGCGGAGAGCACGTAGGTTTCGGTGTCGAACACGCGCCGCTGGTTGGTGATCTGGCTGGCCGCGAGGGCGATGTTCCCGTCGGCTTCGATGCTGCCGGAGCGGTTGGTGATGGCGTTGGCACGGCCGCCGCTGGCGTTGGCCGCCACGGTGAGGTCGCCCATGGCGTAGATCAGCGCATCGCGGTTGAGCAACGTGCCGGTGAGGTACAGGTCGATGTCGCCGGTGGCGGCGATGACAGCCGAGTCGTAGGCGGCGTTGTCGGTGGCGCTGCCCAGATCGCTGCCGTTGGTGAGGTTGCCGGCGTGGACGGTGATGCCGTCGCCGATCAGCGTACCGGTGTTGCCGACGCTGGCGGCGGTGATGGCGACGGTATCGCCCTCGATGCGGCCGCTGTTGGCGAGCGCGCCGGTGGCGGTGAGCGAGGTGGCGGCGCTGTCGACGGTGCCGCTGTTGGTGATGCCGGCGGCCTTGACCGCAAGCGCGCCGACCGCGCTGAGTGTGGCACCGCTGGCGTTGTCCAGGTTGCCGCTGAAGGTGAGGCTGGCGTTGCGGTTGGCCTTGAGCGTGTTGCCGGCGACGTTGGTGTAGTTGCCGGCAAGGGTCAGGGCCAGGTCGTTGCCGGCCACCACGCGGCCGCTGCCGCCGAGGCTGCCCAGGTCCAGCGTGACGTTGCCGCTGGCGGCGGTCTCGCCACCGGTATTTTCCAGGGTGGCCAGCGCAAGCACGGTGTTGCCACCGGCGCCGAGGTGGCCGCTGCGGTTGGTCAGCGTGGCGAGCCGGTTGGACCAGGCCAGGTTGCGGGCGGCGTAGAGGGTGCCGCTGGTGTTGTCGAGACTGGTGGCGGCAAGGCTCAGATCGCGCCCGGCGACCACGGTGCCACTACCGGTGTTGCCGATGGCGCCGGCGCGAACCGTCACATCGCCCTGGCCACCCAGCGTGCCGCCGGTGTTGGTGAGCGCGCCGCTACCGAGGTTCAGCGTGGTCGCACCCTGCGCCGCATTGGCGATGCGACCGGCATTGTTGCCCAGCGATGCCGCGGTGAGCGACAGCGTGGCGTCGCTGCGGCCGCGGCCAGCCTCGATGCGGCCGTTACCGTTGCTCAAGGCACCAGCGGCTGTGGCCGCAAGCGCGCCCATGGCCTGCAGCGCACCGCTGCGGTTGTCCAGGGCGCCTCCGCTGGTTACGACCAGATCGCCGGCGGTGTAGACCTGACCGGCGTTGACGACGCTGCCCGCAAACAGATTCACCGCGCCGTTGCCGGCGATGAAGCCGCTCGCGGCATTGCTCAGCCCGTGCGTGATGTACAGCGACAACGCATCGCTGCCCAGCGCCTTGATCTGGCCGGTGCCGTTGGTCAAGGTATCGGCATGCACGGTGAGCCCACCGCTGGCCTGCAACGCACCACCGGTGTTGAGCAGTGCCTGGGTCAGGGTGATGTCGACGGTATCGGCAGCCAGCGTGCCACCACGGTTGTCGAGCGATTGCGACTGAAGGCTGGTGTTGCCTGCGGCGGAAACACTGCCGGCGGCATTGGTGAACGCGCCGCCAGTGATGATTTGCAATGCGCCGTTGCCGGCGATCGATCCGGCGCTGTTGTCGAGTTGGCCGTCCACATCGAGGCTGAGCTGACCGCTGCCGGCAAGGGCAATGCTGCCGCCGGCATTGAGCAGGCTGCCCGCATCGAGGCTCAAGGCGCCGGCATTGCTGGCGATGCTGCCGGCGCTGTTGTCGAAGGTGCCGCTGACCGCCAAGGTGGATGCGGCGGTACCGGTTTGCAGCACCTGGCCGCCGCGATTGACGATGCTGGCCGCGTTCAAGCCGATCGATCCGGCCTGCAGCGTGCCGCCGCTGTTGTCGAGTTGGCCGGCGGCCTGCAGGGCGAGGTTGTCGTGGGTGGCGAGGTCAGCGTTGCGCAGGTTCAGGCCACCCAAGGTGGCGGTCAGCCCGATGGCGCCGCCGGCACGCGTGGTGGCACCGTCCAGGTCGAGGCTGGCGCCGTGCAGATCCAGCGTGGTGGCGGCAAGGTTGCGGCCCTGCGCCACCAGCGCGGCGGTGGTGTCGACGCTCAGGGCGCCGGTGCCGGCAAGGCTGCCGTCGGCCTGCACGCCGGCGCCGAGCACGCCGCTGGAATCGAGGCTGCCCGCGCCGATGTCCAGGTCGCTCTGGGCGGCCAGCGTGCCCGTATTGGCCAGCTGGCCGGTGACCGTCCATTGCGCGGCGGTGCCGGCATAGGCAGTGCCTTGATTCTCCGCATGACCGTCGACGCGGACCGTCTGCGCTGCACCGCTGCGCAAGAGGCCCGTGTTCTGCAGATCGCCGGCGAGGGTGGTCGTCAGGTCGTGACCCGCGAGCAGCGTGCCACTGCTGTAGAGGCTCCCGGCGTGCACATTGGCGTCGGTACCGGCGTAGATCAGGCCGGCGTTGCTCACCTTGCCGCTGCTGGCCAGGTTCAATGCCTGGGCGGCATAGAGCCAGCCTTGCGCGCCCACATCGACGGCGTCGCCGGCGGTCAGCTGCAGACCCTGCCCGGCCTGCAACACACCGTCGGCACGCACCGGCCCGGCCGCCGCAACGGTCAGGTGGCGGGTGGCCAGCAGGTTGCTGCCGGCTTCGGCATCCAGCCGTCCGATGGTCAGGCTGATATCACTCTTGCCGTCGATCAGGCCCTGGTTGTGCAGGGCGTCGGCCGTCATCGTCAGTGCGCCACCGGACTGCCATTGACCGCTGTTTTCGACCTGGCCGCCATGCACGGTGTTGCTGCCGCCGCTGACAATGGTGCCGGCGTTGCCCAGTGACTGGGTGCCAGTGAGCTGCACGCGGCCATTCGCGCTGAGCACGCCGGCATTGTCGAGCACCAGCGCGCCGAGCGTTGCGTCGCCACCATCGGCAAGCAGGTGGCCGCTGTTGGAAAGCCGGCCGTCGGCGCGGAGATCAAGGCTCGTCAGCGCCTCGACGGTGCCGGCGTTGTCCATGTCGGCCGCGTGCATGGTGATGCCCTGCCCCGCATAGACATCGCTGGCCGCGGACAAGGAAAGCGCGCCGGCGGCGTCCACGGCAACCGCGCCGCTTGCGGCATACAGCTTGCCGCTGTTGAGGATGTCACCGGTGCTGGTGAGGTTGGCGCCCTGGCCCGCGTAGAGCGTGCCGCTGTTGCCCACATTGCCGTTGCCGCGGACGTCCAGACGTCCATTTGCGGCCAGCGTGCCGCTGTTGTCGATTCCGCCCGCCTGCACGGCAAGGTTGCCGGTGGCGGTGAGCTTGCCGTTGACCACCAGCTTGCCGGCACTGGTGAGCTGGAAATCGCCGGCCTGCGCGGCGATCTCGCCGCTGGTACGCACGCCCACGCCGGCCTCGGTGCCCAGCAGGTGGATCTTGTCGGCGTACATGCCGCCCAGTGCGGCCACATCCAGGCTCACGCCCGGCGCCACGCCCTCACCCTTGATCGCCTGCGTCGCCAGATCGGCATAGCCGACCTGGTTGGCGCCGGTCACCACGTTGAGGTTGTGCGCCCACACTTTGGCATTCGCCTGTACTGCACGCGCGATCAGATCGAGTCGGTCGGGCTGCGTGGCGTCGAGGCCGCCGCCATTGATGGCGATCGCGCCGCGGGTAACCCGGAACGCCTGCAGGCTGCCGTCGCCGCCGAACACCGGCGTGCCGGTGGTCAGCACGCTGCGGGTGGTGTTGATGAAGCCGCCGCCGTTGACGCTGATACCGTTGGGGTTGGCCACGATCACGTCGGCGGCCTTGCCGGCCACCTCGGTGTAGCCATTGAGCGCGCTGGGGCTGGGGCCGGTGACCTCGTTGAGGATGATGCGTGCCGACGGGCTGGTGGCGAGGTTGGTGTTGCCGACGATCATGCCGGCCAGCTGGGTCTGGCTGACCGCGCCACTGTTGTTGAGGATCAGCCCCTTGCTGTCGACATCGAACGACTGGAACCGGTTGTGCGACACGCCACCGGCCGAGGGCGCGACGATGTTGACCACCGGCGTGCCGTTGGCCGCGGTATCGGTGCCGGGGCGGTGCAGGCCGGCCCGCGCATCCGGCACCGCCTGCGCCTGACCGGCCACCGGAACACCGAGCAGCGCCATGCCGATGGCGACGGCAAGCGAGTTGAAGCCCTGGCGGAACGGATGCGAGGTGTCGATGGTGGTCATGGTCTGGTTCTTCCCTGGTTCATGGCTGCCGCCTGACTGGGCGGGTGCTTCCGGACCCTCCCCTGCGAGCAAGGGGAGGTTGGGAGGGGGTGGCTCGGGCTGGCCTTGAAGATCAAGAGCGAAACCCCTCCCCAACCCTCCCCTGCAAGCAGGGGCGGGAGCGCGGTGCTGCGCGCTTTTCTGGCGATGGGTGAAGTGATCGATCCCATGCGATAGCCCCTGTGCTGCACGATCAGTACTGGTACACGAGCTGGAAACCGGTGGCTGGCCGACGCGTTTCCAGCACGCGGCCGCCCGTCAGTGCCCAGCCCGCGAAAACGTCCCAGCCGAGGCGGCCAAGCTGGCCGCGCAGGCCGATCACACTGCCGCGCAGCGTGTGTTCGGCGCCGTAGATGTTCTTGCTGGGGCCGCCGATGTGGCCCACGTCGATGCCGGCGTAGAGCGCCGCCGGTAAGGTGCCCAGCGGTGCGGTAAGGGTGTTGCGCCAGGTCCAGCCGCGTTCGGCGGCCAAGGTCTGTTCGCCGTCGAAGCCACGTACGGTGTAGCGGCCGCCCAGGGTGATGAATTCGGATCCGTAGAGGGTGTCGCCGCTGCGTTGTGCATGCAGTTCGGACATCCATTGCAGCGGCAGCGCGCCGGCCTGGAAAGGCAGGTTCAGGGAGGCGTCGAGTATCCACAGCCGGTAGTCGAAGCTGGGAGCCGAGGGCTGGTGTCCCGGGGCATCGCGCTGGCCACCGAACCAGCTCACGCCGCGTCGCTGCGCCAGGCGCAGATCGAGCTGGGCCGCGCCCAGATACTGGCGTTGCACCAGCGCCAGCTCCGCCGAGGTGACATCGCGCCGTTGCGAGGTCACTTCGGTGTCCTCGATGAAACTGTGCGCGTTCCGTTTGCCCAGGCGCAGCTCCAGCGAGGTCTTGCCCGAGCCGGTGCGGTGGAGCATGCGCTGCACGGTGAGGTCGGTGGTGCGCGACTTGCCGCGGCTGACAAACGTGGTCTGGTAGCCAGCCAGGGTCTGGTGATAGGCATAGTCGTATGCCGACAGGGTGAACAGCCAGCGACCGAATGGCACCGAGTAACTGGCATTGACGCCGCGCGTGCCGTGGCCGGTGCTCTGCCACACGTCGTGGTTGTAGCCCAGCGAGAGGATGTCGTTGATGCCGAGCGGGTTGTCGAATCCCGCGCTGATGCCGGCTTGCCCACGCCCGGTGGCGCGCGAGCCGGCATCGTCCAGCGTGGCCACCAGATGCCAGGGCCGGCTGCGCTTGACCGTGATCACGAGATCGGAGGCACCGGGCGTGTCGCCGGGCGCGATGTCGATATTCACGTCCTGCGAGGGCACCCGCTTCATCTGCTCCAGTCCCTGCTCCACATCGCGCAGGTTGAGCAGGTCGCCCGGGCGCATCGGCAGGGCGGTCTGCCAGGCCCCGGACAGCGTGGCGTCGGCATAGCGGATGCGGCGGATGACGCCCGGCACCAGGGTAAGGCGCAACACGCCGCCGGACAGGTCCTGCGCGGCCACGCCGACGCGGGTGGTGACGTAGCCGCGGTCGATGATCAGGTCCGACGTGCGCCGCACGATCAGCTCGATGCCCCGGCGGCCCGCGCACTTGCCGGCATAGCGATCGAGATACCGTTGCACCCAGGTGAAATCGGCCAGGCGCGGGCCTTCCAGACGCACGCTGTCAAGCCGAAAGCAGGGCTGCTCGGCCGGCAGGTCGGTGCGATGAAAATCCGCGCTGCGAGCGGTGGTCAACCGCACATCCGGCGTTGCGCGTTGCTGCTGCCGCGCCTGCGCCTCGCGCTGCGCGCGCTCGCGCTGCTCCTGCTGGTCCAGCGTGGTTTGCGCCAGGCCAATGCATGGCAACAGTGCGATGCATGCGAACAACCATTTTGCGGTCGCAGCGCCGCGACGAGACGTGGAGATCCCTTCCGTATCCAATCCTTTCCCCTGTTGCCGATGCCGCACCGCCTTACCGGGCGAGTACATCTCTCTGGAATGCTTCGGCGGCGGCGGAAGACGCCCCGATGCACGACCGGAAAACCTTACACGCGACGCAGCAAAAACCGAACGCACCCTGACCATAAAGTGTCGACGGCGTCACTTTTTCCGGAAGACCTCGCCAAGCCACGTCGGTCCGCACCAGCAAGGCATTGGGCCGAACGTCGTGGACGTGACGGTGCGCAATCCACGTAAGCTATGCGCTCCCAGGCCGGCGCGCCGGCCCTACTTGCTGCGGAGTACCCGTTACTTGAGCGACCTGATCCGCGTCACCTTGCTCGGCATCATCGAGGGCGTTACCGAATTCCTGCCCATTTCCAGTACCGGCCATCTGCTGATCGCGGAGAAGTTCGGGCTGGGAGCGCGTTCGGACCTGTTCAATATCGGTATCCAGGCGGGCGCGATCCTGGCGGTGACGCTGATCTACTGGAAGCGCATTTGGCAGCTGTTGACGCAATGGGGCGATGCGGCCAATCGCGATTACCTGCTGAAGCTGGCGGTGGCCTTTCTGATCACCGCGGTGCTGGGTTTCATCGCGGTGAAGATGGGCTTTACCCTGCCCGAGACGGTGACGCCGGTGGCGTGGGCGCTGGTGATCGGCGGCGTCTGGATGATCGCGGCCGAGCGGCTGGCCGCGCGCCAGCCCGATCGCGCCGAGGTGACGTGGAAGGTGGCCATCCTGGTGGGTATCGCGCAGATGGTGGCGGGGATTTTTCCTGGCCTGTCGCGCTCGGCGTCGACGATTTTCGCGGCGATGCTGTTCGGCACCAGCAACCGCGCGGCCGCCACTGAGTTCGCGTTCCTGGTGGGCATTCCCACGATGTATGCGGCGACCGGCTACGAGTTGCTGAAGGTGGTGAAGAACGGCGGCGCGGCGCACGAGGACTGGACCGCATTGACGGTGGGTTTCGTGGTCTCGGCGATCGTGGCGTTCATCGCGGTGAAGTGGCTGCTGGGCTATATCCGCACGCACACGTTCACGCCGTTCGCGATTTACCGCATTGCGTTCGGCGTGGCGCTGCTGTTGCTGGTACCGGCCGGCGGCTGAAACCTCGCGGCCGGGCGCCCGGCCGCGGCTACGACCTCTACGCCACTTCGGCCAGCGCCGGTTTTTCCGGCAGCGCCGCGTTGCGCGCCGGTTTCGCCGCCACGCGGGAGGGCGTGGCCGTGCACTGGTTGGTGCGGTCGAACAATTCGCGCACCCATTCGATGAAGGCCTGCACGCGGGCGGAAAGGTGCTTTTTCTGTGGGTAGACGATCCATACCGGTTTGCCGGTGGAGCGGGTGTCGGTCATCACCAGTTCCAGCATGCCTTTTTCCAGCATGCAGGCGGCCAGCATGCGCGGTACCTGGGTGATGCCCAGGCCGGCGGCCACCGCCTGCAGCACCGATTCGCCGTCGTTGATCAGCATGTGCGCGTCGATGTCCACGCTCAGCTGCCCGCCCGGCGTGTCGAACTGCCACTGCCGCGGGCGGCCGTTCGGGTAGACGTAGTTGATGCAGCGGTGGGCCTTGAGATCCTCGATGCTGCGCGGTGCGCCGTATTTGCGCAGGTACTCGGGCGAGGCGCACACCACGTTGCTGAGGTAGCCGATCTTGCGCGCGATCAGGCTGGAATCCTCCAGTTCGCCCACGCGGATGGCGCAATCCAGCCCCTCGCCGTTGAGATCCGACGGCGAGTCACTCATCGACAGTTCGAGCCGGATGTCGGGGTAGCGCTGCTCGAATTCGGTGAGTCGCGGGATGACTGCGGCGCGGCCCACCGACAGCGAAATGCCCACCCGCAATTTGCCGGTGGGTTTGCTGTTGGCGAAGTTCAGCGCTTCGGTGGCCTCGGCCAGATCGGCCAGGATCTCCCGGCAACGTGCGTGGAACGACGCCCCATCGTCCGTCAGCCGCAACGAGCGGGTGGAGCGGAACAGCAGCCGCGCACCGAGCTGGGCTTCCAGCCGGGAGACGGCCCGGCTTACGCCCGACGGGGTCATCCCCAACTGGCTGGCAGCGGCGGCGAAACTGCCGGCCTCGACTACGCGGACGAAGGTCGAAATTGCTGAAAAGTCTTCCATCGGTCCCATTCCTCGTCGATTCATGACTGCGGCGCATGAGTGTAATGCCTGAGAAGGGGATTTTCTATACCGCTAGGTACACCTATTCTCTCGACCCTCGCCGGTACCCCCTGTCCGGCCAACAAGGTGTTCGGAGCGCAAGATGAAGAAACAATGGATGCTGATCCCCCTGATCGCGGTCACCGTGCTGGGCAGCTGGATGGTGCTGCATGGCGACGACAGCCAGGCACAAACCCCCGCCGGCGCACCGCCGCCGGAAGTCACCGTGGCGCAGGCGCTGAGCCGCAAGGTCAGCGACAGCGCCGAGTTCACCGGCCGGGTGGAAGCGGTCAACACGGTGCAGGTGCAGCCACGCGTGGGCGGCTTCGTGGAGTCGGTGCATTTCCAGGAAGGCGCCGTGGTGCACAAGGGCGACGTGCTGTTCCAGCTCGACGCCCGGCCGTACCAGGCCGAAGTGGACCGGTTGGAGGCCAACCAGGCGCAGGCCCGTGCCGAGCTGAGCCTGGCCGAGACCAACCAGCAGCGCGCCACCATGCTGCTGGCCCAGCACGCGATCGCCAAGCAGGAGGCCGACCGCCAGCAAACCGCCGCGCAAAGCGCACGGGCCCAGCTGGGCGCCGCCACCGCCGCGCTGGCCGCCGCCCGGTTGAACCTGGATTTCACCAAGGTACGCTCGCCGATCGACGGCCGCGTCAGCAACGCCCGCGTCACGCCCGGCAACCTGGGATC
>JBIQMK010000026.1:0-9412 GCA_044463365.1 Rhodanobacter sp.
TGGCGCTGGACGGCCCCTTCGTCGCCGGCCAGCCGATCACCGGCACGATCCAGCCCACCCAGGTCGACGCCGAAGTCGCGAAGTTGCAGGCGCCGCATGCCGGCACGCCATTCACGCTGTACGTCGAACGCATCGAGCCGATGCGCGTGTTTGCCTGGCGCTGGCATCCCTATGCGATCGAGCCGGGCATGGACTACGAGAAGGAGCCGACCACCCTGGTCACCTTCGAACTCGAGGCGGTGGCGGATGGCATCATGCTGCGGCTCGTCGAGTCGGGCTTCGATCGGTTGCCGGCCGCGCGCCGCGACGACGCGCTGCGCGCCAACGCCGGTGGCTGGGCCATGCAGATGGGCAACATCGAGAAGTATGTCGCCACGCACTGAACGCCCGCGGCGCAAGGCCACGTTGTCCGCCAGCGCGCCGGTATTCGCCGCGCTGGGCGATGCCACCCGGTTGCGGCTGGTCGTCGCGCTGTGTGCCGGCGGCGCGCTGTCGATCGCCCAGCTCACCGCAGGCACCACCATCACCCGCCAAGCCGTCACCAAGCATCTGCAGGTACTTGCCGACGCCGGTCTGGTCCAGGACCTGCGCCAAGGCCGCGAGCGGTTGTGGGAGCTCACGCCGGCCCGACTGGACGAGGCACGCCAGGCGCTGGACACGATCAGCGCACAGTGGGGCGCGGCGCTGACGCGGCTGCAGCGTTTTGTCGAATCGTGATGGCGACAAGGCGGTGGGCACCACCCGCCGCCGGACTTTGTGCGGTGAAGCGTGCGAGTCGGCTCGACTTGCTGCTTCAACGCGCTCCATGTACAGAACATCCCCTGTTCTGACGCATGACCGGCCCGACATGAACCTGCCCGCTGCAGCGCCCGACTCTCCATTCCGCGCCGCCTTGCATCGCCGCCTGGCCGCATGGCTGGCCGCTGCATTGCTGGCGGGCTGTGCCTCCCAGCCAACCCAGCCGCCGCGCAACCCGGCACAGGTGCGCGCGCAGATCGCGCGGTTGATGCCCGTCGGCGTGACCGATCGCGAGAGTTGGGCCACCGACATCCAGGTGGCCTTCTCGGCGCAAGGTATCGAAGCGGATGCGTCGAACCTGTGCGCGGTGCTGGCGGTGACCGAACAGGAGTCGGGCTTCAAGGTCGACCCGGTGGTGCCGGGGCTGGCGAAAATCGCACGGCAGGAGATCGACCGCCGCGCCGCCGCGAAACACGTGCCCGGTTTCCTGGTGGACGCGGCACTGTGGTTGAAGTCGCCCGATGGCCGCCGCTACAGCGAACGGCTGGCCGCGGCGCGCACCGAGAAACAGTTGAGCGGGATCTTCCAGGACTTCATCGGCATGGTGCCGCTGGGCAAGCGCCTGTTCGGCGACTTCAATCCGGTGCACACCGGCGGCCCGATGCAGGTGAGCATCGCGTTCGCCGAGGTGCACGCGCAGGATTATCCGTATCCGGTGCAAGGCTCGATCCGTGACGAGGTGTTCAGCCGGCGCGGCGGCATGTACTTCGGCATCGCGCACCTGCTTGGCTACCCGGCGGATTACCCGCAGCCGCTCTACCGCTTCGCCGATTTCAACGCCGGCTGGTACGCCAGCCGCAACGCCGCGTTCCAGCATGCGGTGAGCGTTGCCTCAGGCATCGCGCTGGCACTGGACGGCGACCTGCTGCCCCCGGAGGCCGGTTTCGGCGATCGCCCGGGCGGCACGGAACGCGCCGTACGCAGCCTGTCCGCGCCGTTGGACATGAGCGATCGGGCCATCCATCGGGCACTGCAACAGGGTGACCGCCGGGACTTCGCCGACAGCAAACTCTACGCCCGCGTGTATGCGCTGGCCGAGCGCATCGAACTCAAACCGCTGCCGCGTGCGCAACTGCCAGGCATCACGCTGCAGAGCCCGAAAATCACCCGCAAGCTCACCACCGCATGGTTTGCCCGGCGCGTCGAGCAACGCTGGCAGCGCTGCATGGCGCGGGTGCGATAGTCGCCCCGGCGCGCCACCCTTCTGAAAACCACTTGCGCTGGCTCATTCGACGATTCTCGTTGAAGTGGCGGCACCGCGCCGGATTGTGGCCATCACACCTGTCTGCTCACCCCATGCTGGCGTTCATTCCCGCGCTGCGTCATCGGGTCGACGATAATGCGCGCCCATGACTACGCCACCGCCGTCCGCGACCCGCCTTTCCTCCCGGCCCCGACCACTCTGGCGGGGCCGTGGCCTGGTGCTGGTCGGCATCATCCTGTCCGCCTTCAACCTGCGCACGGCGGTTACCTCCCTGACACCCTTGCTCGACCAGTTGGGGCGTCTTTTCGATTTCGGCTCGACCATGACCGGCGTGTTCGGGATGATGCCGACCGCGGCGTTCGCGTTGTTCGGGGTGGCGACTCCCGGCATGGCGCATCGCATTGGCCTGGAACGCACCGCGTTGTTGTCGATGGTGCTGGCAACCGCCGGCTTGCTGTTGCGCTCGGCCGCGGGCGGCACCGCCGGCCTGTTGCTGGGTTCGGCGATTGCGCTGGCGGGCATGGGTATCGGCAATATCGTGCTGCCGCCGCTGGTGAAGCGCTATTTCGCCGATCGTGTGGGTATCGTGAGCACGCTGTACATCAGCGTGCTGCAAATGGGCACCATCCTGCCCGCGCTGGTCGCGGTGCCGTTGGCTGCGACCACCAACTGGCAGGTATCGCTGGGCTCCTGGGCCTTGTTGGCGATCGTGGCCACACTGCCGTGGGCCTCCCTGCTGGTCATCGAGCGCCGCCATATATCGCCGCTGGCGCAGGTCCACGACCACGCGGTGACCGCCGCTGACGAGGCGCCGGAACTTGGCGGAAAAGCCGCCGCCGGTCGCATCTGGCGCTCGCCGGTGGCGTGGGGCATGGCGTTGATGTTCGGCATGACCTCGTTGATCACCTATTCGATGTTCACCTGGTTGCCGAAGCTGCTGATCGAGGCCGGCGGCAGCGCCGCGCTGGGCGGCACGATGGTGGCGCTGTTCTCGACCCTGGGCCTGATCCCGTCCCTGGGCATGCCGGCACTGGCGGTGCGGATGCGCAACCCGTTCCTGATCGTGCTGGGCTGCTGCGGGTTCTATCTGCTGGCGTTCGCCGGTTTGCTGCTGGCGCCGATGGCCCATCCGATGCTGTGGGTGGCCCTGTTGGGCATGGGCCCGGGCACGTTTCCGCTGGCACTGACCCTGATCAACCTGCGCACGCGCACGCCGGGTGGCTCGGCCGCGCTGTCGGGTTTTACGCAGGGGGTGGGCTATTCACTGTCGTGCCTGGGGCCGCTGCTGTTCGGGCTGCTGCGCGAATACGGCCAGGGCTGGACCTTGCCCTTCGCCTTCCTCGGCTTGTGCGTTGTGGTGCTGTTGTCCGGCGGCTACCTGGCCAGCAAGCCGCGCATGCTGGAAGACACCTGGTAGCCCGAAGGTAACGCTAAAGATCAGCCTCGCCCGGCCGTTAACCGAGGGCCGAGCCCGTGTCCACAGGTGCGTTCGGCATGACACCGACGCGGCCCTAGCGGCCCGCCCTGACGGAGGCTACGACATGCGATTCCTTTTCAGGCTGGTTGTCGTTTTTGCAGGTCTAGCGATATTCCCCGCACTGGCCGCCGAAGAGCACGCGGCCCTCGTCAAAAGCGTCACCGGCGAGGTCAGCGTCGTGCGCCAGCAGCAACACCTTGCACCGGTTGCGGGCACCACGCTGAACATGTCGGACCACATCGTCACCGGTCCCCGTGCCTCGGCCGCCATCGTGTTCAAGGACGGCACCTTGCTGACCGTGGGCGCAGACGCGGATGTGCTGATACGCAACTACGTGTTCAAGCCCAAGGACAACGCGTTCGCGTTCTCGCTGTACCTGGCGAAGGGATCGGCGATCTACGAGTCGGGCAAGATCGGCAAACTGTCCCCCGGGTCGGTGAACGTGGAAACGCCCAAGGCAACGGTCGGCGTGCGCGGCACGCGTTTTCTGATCGAGGCGAACTGAACCGCGCATGTGCCAGGTGATTCTCCGCTTGCTTGTCCATGGGGGCGTCCTTCTGGCCCTGGTTGCCGGCCTGGCCGGTTGTGCCACCGGGACGCGCGTCACGTTGATGCCCGATCACGGCGGACACGTGGGTGCCGTGGTGGTCTCCAACGCCCAGGGGCGGCAGCGCATCGAGCAGGCATACAGCAGCATCGATGTGGCGGAGTCGTCGGCGCCCGGCAAGCCGCGCCCGGTGGATCGAGCGACGTTCGAAAAGGCCCATCGGGCCTTGCTCGACGCGCAGCCGACGCCGCCGCGCAGTTTCGAGTTGAATTTCCTGTTCGACAGCATGGAGCTGACGCCAGCATCGCGGGACCTGTTGCCCGCCGTGCTGCAAGCGGTGCGCGATCGCAGCCCCACCGAAGTGACGGTGTTCGGGTATGCCGATTCGGTCGGTACCGAGCAATACAACATGAACCTGTCGGCCCAGCGGGCCAGGGCCGTGGCGAAGCGGCTGAAGCAGATCGACCCGAACCTGCCCGTCGACGTGCGCTACTTCGGTGACAAGTCACCGCTGGTGCCGTCGCCGCCGGGCAAGCCCGAACCGCGCAACCGCCGCGCGGAAATCGTCATCCTTTGATCGCCGGCCCGACATGACCCACGCCACGGCGCCATGGCGGCTAGGGATGCGCCCCTCCCTGTTGATCCTGCTGGCCGCGATGATGGTCGCCGTGGCCATCGGCCTCGGCGGGCAATCCGGCATGCGGCCGGTGACATGGCTCAACCAGCGCGTGCTGGACACCTTGCTGGTGAAGACCGCCTCGGGCGCGCCGGCGCCCGGCACGGTGGTGGTGGACATCGATGAAGTGAGTCTGGCGGCCGCCGGCCAGTGGCCCTGGCCGCGCTACCGCATCGCGGAGCTGATCCGGCGCGTTGCCGCCGCCGGCCCCTCGGCGATCGCGCTGGACATTGTGTTTCCCGAAGCCGACCGCGTATCGCTGGACGACATCCGCAAAACCTACAAACGCGATTTCGGCATCGACATGTCTTTCAATGGCGTGCCGGACGGCTTGCTGGACAACGACGGCTACCTGGGAAGCGTCATGGCGCGGTTCGACGTGGTCGGCGCACGCTACTTCTACTTCGACCACGCCACGCGGGACAGCGGCCCGGTGCGATCGGGCGTGGGCATCGAGGGTCGGACCGATCTGCTGACGCTGGACAGCGCCCATGGCGTGCTTGTGAGCGTCGACGCGATCGACGCGCAGACACGCGTCAGCGGCTTCATCAACAGCCGCGTCGACGCCGACGGACGGCTGCGCCGGCTGCCGCTGCTTCTGCAATACGACGGCGTCGTGCACGCCAGCCTGGCCTTGGCCGCCACGATGCGCGGGCTCGGCGTCAATGCGGCCCGCGTGACATCCGACAGCGATGGGCTGGTGCTCCACGTCGGGTCGCATCGTGTACCGATTGATCGCATGGGCTACGCCACATTGCGGTTCAATGGTCCGTCGCCGCGTTACGACGGTGTCTCCGCGGTGGACGTGTTGAACGGGCGCGTTCGACCGGCCGACCTGCACGGCAGGATCGTGTTCATCGGTTCATCCGCCAAGGGGCTGCATGACACCGAGGCCACCGTGCTCGACCCGGATTTTTCCGGCCTGAAGATCCAGTCGGTGCTGGCGCAGAACATCCTGGACGGTACTGCCGTACGTGTCCCGGCGTGGGGGGACGCCGCGGCGCTGGTGCTGGCGATGCTCCTGGCCATGCTGTTTGCCGCGCTGTTCTGTGCCGGTATCCGCCTGCTTTCAATGTCCGCGGTGTCGATGGCGTGCGCTGGCGCGCTGCTGGCCACTTGCGCGGCGGTCTTCGCGGGCCGGGGCATGTTCCTACCGGTCGGTGTACCGCTGCTGGCGCTCGCCACGCTGCTGGTACTGGCTTTCATGACGCGGTTTCTGCTGGGCCAGCGCCAGGCGCAGCGTTGGCGCAAGGCACTGGAAAACGCACGCCAGGTGACCATCGAGTCGATGGCCGCCGTGGCCGAAACGCGCGACCCGGAAACCGGCGCGCACATCAAGCGCACCCAGCACTACGTGCGCGCCATCGCCGAACAATTGCAGCGCGCGGGCCACCACGGCGAAACGCTCGATCGCGAATACATCGACCTGCTGTTCCAGTCCGCCCCGCTGCACGACATCGGCAAGGTCGGCGTGCCGGACCATATCCTGCTCAAGCCCGGCCCGCTCACCCCGGCGGAGATGGAGATCATGCGGCGGCACGCCGAGTACGGCCGCGAGATCATCCTCAGCGCCGCCGACCAGATCGATGGCGAGAACTTCCTGCGGATCGCCGCCGACATCGCCGGCACGCACCACGAAAAATGGGACGGTACAGGTTATCCCGACGGCCTGAGCGGCCAGGACATTCCCCTGGCCGGACGCATCATGGCCGTGGCCGATATCTACGACGCGCTGATCAGCCGTCGCTGCTACAAGGAGCCGTTTCCGCACCAGGTCGCCATCGGCATGATGCGCGAACTGCGCGGGACGACGTTCGATCCGGTGGTGCTGGATGCGTTTCTCGCCATCGAGGCGGAGATCCTGCACATCGCCGCATGCTTCCGCGACGAGGAGGAAAACGAAGCCCACGCGCAGCCCGCGGACGCCGCGACGCACGCCCGTCCCGGTTGGCTGACAGCGGTTCTCCAGATGGCAGTGCGGGTCCGTAGGAGAGTGCTTTCGCCGCCGCGGCCTCGCGGCCCGTGAGGGCGCGCTAGTTCAGCTCACCGGTGTCCCGAGCCTCTGCTTCCCGTTCAACATCGGCGTGGCGCGAACGCAGTACATCGATGCGATCAGGATCCCGCTGCTGGCTGCCCAGATCGTACCGACGCTGGCGCCGGGAAACATGCAACGGTAGCGCGATGGCGCCGATGCGGCCATCAGGCCGCTGTGCCGCGGAACCGTCCGAGCGACCTAAGCGATCGCGGACACGACCAGCAGGATGAACCCCACCACGGCGATCAACGCATGCAGATACATCACCGGCTTGGGCAGCAGCTCGCGCTTTTCCTGGTAGCCAAGATTGAGGAAGACACCGCCCAGCGCGGCGAGCACGAACAGGATGACGGCCCACACGGCGAACCGGGGAAGGCCCACGGTAAAGGCCCCAAACAGAAGCAGCGTCAGCCCCGCGCCGGCCAGCAAGCCATGCAGCATCGCCAACCATGCGGGCGGATTGCGATCGCCAAACGTCCTGACGCCAGCCATCACCAGGCCACCCGCCGCGCTGATGGCAAACAGGGCGACAGCGACCCACAGCAATACTTGGATGTTCATCGTGCTTCCCTCGGCCGAGTTGCGATGCATGTGTGATGCCGCTTCCGTGGAAAAGGTGCCCGGAGCGCCGTCGCGGTAGCATGAAGCCCGCTTGAATCCGCGAGGCGTTCGCCCGGGCCCTCGCCACGATGCCACTTCGGTGTTCAACCTTCAGCCGACGGCATCGACATCCCGGCAAGAGGCCACCGCATGAAGCCTTCATCGCTCCCTTCGACGGCAACGTCAGCCGACGCGACACAACGTAGGTGGATCGCGGGCATCGTCTTCGTGACGCTGATGACCGTAGCCGCCCTGATCGTTGTCCTGGCCATCGGCGGCCGCCCCGATCCGGCGCCGCTGCGCGCCGCTTCCACCCTGCTCGACGGCAGCTGGCGGTTCCACACCGGCGACGATCCGCGCTGGGCGGCCGCCGACATGGACGACAGCGGCTGGGAGACGATGGATCTGACCGCGCCGCCCGGCCAGCACGACGGCGACGTGGGCCTGCCCGACTACGTGGGCGGATGGAGCGCGCACGGCCACCCGCGCTACCACGGCTACGCCTGGTATCGACGCACGGTGACAGTGCCGGGCACCAGCGCGTCATGGGACATCCTGGGGCCTACCTTGGTCGACGACGGCTATGCGCTGTACTGGAACGGCCAACTGCTGGGCGGCTCCGGCCGGCTCGGCCCCGACCCGCGCCTGGTCGGCACGCGACCGCTGCGGTTCGCGCTGCCCGCCGATGCGGCAGGCACCACCGGCGTGCTCGCCGTCCGCACCTACATGCTGCCCCGCTCCGGCTCCAGCGCGGAGGCCGGCGGCATGCACAGCGCCCCCATCCTGGCACCGCGACCCACCAGCAACGCGCTGCACCGCGCGCAATGGTGGCGCACCATCGCCGGCTACATCGTCGACGCGGTGGAACCGGCCGCCATGCTGGCAGTCATCGCCCTGGCGCTCGTGCTTGGCTCGCGCAGCAACCGCAAGGGTTTCCTGCTGTTCGCCTGCATCGCGCTTGCGCTGACGGCTGCCCGGCGACTCAACAACGCGATCGTGTCATGGACCGACCTGCAGGATCTGCGCACCTACGCATGGCTGGCCTCGGTGATGTGGGTCCCGACGATGACCGCCTGGCTGTTGGCCTGGAACCGCTGGCGCCTGCCCGCATGGCGAAGCATCGATGCGCTGGCCGTCGCGCTGGGCATCGCCGGCATCGTCGGCGCGCTGGCCGACCTGCCGACCTGGACGAGCATCAGCCGACTGGGTTCGCTCGCGCTGTTCGTCGTGCTCGTCGCGCGCACCGTCCGCGGCGGCCCGCCCCGCATCCTGGCACTCGTCACCCTGGCCACGGTGCTGGCCGCCCTGTTCGGCAGCGAACTGCTCGATCCAATCGGTGTGCCGGGCATCTGGTTCCCGTTCAACATCGGCGTATCGCGCACGCAGTACATCTACGCGGTCAGCATCCCGCTGCTGGCTGTTCTGATCGTGCGGACGTTGCTGCCGAGGAACAGGCAGCGATGACGGAGGTTGCTGGTGCAGATGGCTCTGCCGATCTGCTCAGGAACGCAGCAACTTCCCAACCCATGGCCACGCAAAGGCCAGCAACGTCAGAACCACAAGCACGCCGCCCACCCACTTGGCTTTCGCCAACTCGCGCCTGCGTTCACCGGCAATCAGGGTCACGTCCTGTTCCAGTTGTGCCATGTCCCGCGATAGCCGCTGCGGGTCCGCCAGCGAGGCCTCGACGGCACCGGCCGCCTGCATCCGTGCCGTGATGGCGTCCATCCGCTGCAAGGCCTCGTTGTACTGGTCGGACATCAGCGGGTTCCAGTCGTAGTCGTGACCGGTTGCCTGCTTCCACAACATCCGGGCCAGCGCATAGACCACTTTCGGCGGCTCCTTCGACGTCGGCAGGCCCACGCTCACCACGCCACGGGCCAGCGCGCCGAGACGAAACATCGCAAACAGCCGATCGGTCCAGTGAATGGCGGGGGCCACGCGCGCGAACTGTTTGACGCGAAACATCAGCCGAAAGCTCTCGACGCCATTGCGCTGGGTGACCGCCTGGAGGAAGACGCCGGAAACATCGCGCCAGGCAATCCGGCCGTTCAGCGGCGTGGTGAAACCGGCCG
>JBIQMK010000026.1:9422-21780 GCA_044463365.1 Rhodanobacter sp.
GACGAGGACTGGAATCCAGTCCTGCCGTACCGTCGTGACACCCATATGCCATATCCCTGCCCCGGCGGCGGCCAGCAACAAACTGGCTGGCACCACCCAGACCGAACCGGGCACCCGCAGCGAATCACCCGGACCCCAGCTCCGCCTGGTGAGTTCATCGAGTCGTCGCTGCTCGTCGGCACGCTTGCGCTCATCCCGCCGACGCTCGCGGCGACGGTCGCTGAAATACGCCAGCGCTATCACGGCGATACCGACGATCAGCACGACCAAAGATGCGGGATGGCTGCACAACCCGGCCAGGCCTGCCCCGACAACGATCACGCCGAAAATCACCAGAAAAAGATTGACGAGCTGAGGCATATTCGACCCACCTTCCATTGGCAAGACCGCAATTGTGACGAGCCCGCGGGCCTCGCCGCAATGCCGCGCCCGAAAAAATCGTCCGGACATGAAATGCACTCACTCAAGCGTGTCTGCATCCGGCCAAACTCTGACCCAACACGCCGCAAAAATTACCCGCAGCGTCGCAATAAAGCCTACCCACGCACCGCAACACAGCCCTGTCATGACCATGAATCCAGACAAGCCCATGCTGTATCGGGACGTGCATGAGTGTCGAAAGGCCCGATCCAGCCTGGAGATTGTCCAGCCCGAAGCCTCCCAAAAGATGCCCCAGACAACCAAGGGAAAAAGTACCAATCCGAAAAGGATGAGCACGGCCAGGCACGCCAGGATCGCGCCCTCCCTGGTCGTCCCGCGCTTCAATCTGATGGGCGTCGCCAACCCAAGCAGGGCAAGCATGAGCGGGGATCCCACGATCATCCAATGCCAGTAGAAATAGGTTCGTGCGGGATACGCAGAACATGCCATCAGCTTTCTGATGAGCGGGACCGAACCGAAATCGACGATCGTGGGGAAGTGGTTGAGCGGGAAGAAGGCCAGCAGAAACGAGAGCGCCGCGTACGCGGCCATGACCGCGTAGGTCCATTTCCACGGAGAGTCGGAGCGCGCGAGTTTCATCGGTGACATCCAGGTACTAATACAAATCCATCTGCTGAAGCAGCACGACCAAGAAAGGTCCGAACAAGTCGTCATCCCAGCGAAAGCCGGGATCCAGTGCCTCGGCAACTGCCTGAAGGCACTGGATTCCAGCTTGACGCCCCTTCGGCCGTTGAAGAGCGCCTCGCTGGAATGACGAGCAAAGACTTGATCAGAGCATCCCTAACCAGGTGGCGCCGCTTCTGCCTCCTTGATCGGATTCAACCTACAGTGATCGGCCGAATCACGCGGCATGGGTTCCCGCCAGCGACGACGCCAGCCGGAACGTCGCGCGTGACCACGGAGCCCGCGCCAATGATGCTGTTGTCGCCGATCGTGACGCCAGGCGTGATCGTGACCGAGCCGCCTATCCACACGTTGTTGCCGAGGGTGACCGGCCTGGGCAGCTCCCAACCGTCAAGGCGGCGCGCGATATCTTCCGCGTGGTTGGGGGTGTAGATACCGCAGCGCGGCCCGACGAGGCAGTCCGCCCCGATGGTGACCGCGCCGCCGCCGATGACCATGAAATCGGCATTGATAAACGTGCGGTCGCCGATGACCAGGCGCGCCCCATAGTCGATCCGGATCGGCGGCCGGAAATCGATCCCCGCGCCCGCGCCGGGAACGAGCTCGTGGAAAAGGCGCATCGCCTCCTCGGCATCGTCGTAGTAGATGCGATTGATCACCGCACACACCGCGTTCGCCTCCCGCGTCAGCGCCTGCAAAGCAGGCGATGCGCGATACCGCATCCAGTCCCCCGCCACCATCCGCCGCAGATCCTCATCCGTCTCGAGTAGCGCGGCCATCCTGTCGTCAATGAACTGCGCTTGCTGCGTCACGTGGACTTCTCCTGCCTATCTTCCAACCCAAGCCGCAACACTTCAGGAAGCGGTTACATCGGACCAATTTACCTGCCGCGAGGCCGCGAAGATCAAGAGCTTTCGTCCTCCTTCGGAGGGCGAGTCACTTTTCTCTGCGTGGCCAGAGAAAAGTAACCAAAAGAGAGGCCACCCCGCTTCCGCGCTTTCCGGGCTTGCAGCCCGAAAAGTCCGCGGCCGGGCTCCGGGGTTTGTCGACAGTCCATCCCTGGACTGACGCCAAACTGGTTCGCATCCATGCGAACCACCCTGCGGGCTGATCCTCCACCCGCCCGCCGCTACAGAGGGGAATGGGAGATCAAGAGCAGCGCGCTACCGCGCCAGAGCAGAGCGTCGCGACCTCGGGGCTAGCTCGACCTCGAGCTGCAACTGCAGCATGCGTTGTCATCGCCGCTACGGTTGCCGTTGCCGTTGCGTTGACCTTCACTCCCTTGTGATGCGGTGAGTCGCGGTCGACAAGGCCGCGCAGCGGGAGTCGACATGGATGTCGACTCCTTTTCGCCAGGACAGGCGACGGCATGGATGCCGGAGTTGAGGCAACGCAGGAGCAGTTGCCCGATGTCCTGTCGAAAAGCCCGGCCGCGGCTCACGGACTTGCCGGGCGCAGCTCGGCAAGCGCCGAGAGAGTGGCCTTCTCTTTGGTGACTTTCTCTTGGCCACGCAAGGGAAGTTACTCGCGCGCCGAAGGCGCACGAAACGCTCTTGCTCCAACGAAAAGTCCCAGGGAACGACGAGCGCGATTGAGCGAAAGATTTGTGGGGAAACCCCAGACTCTGACCCCTGTTTCGTTGACCCTAATGAACCTCTTCCACCGTAAGAAGCCTTTCAGCCTCCTTGGGGACAGACTCCAGAGATTTGCTAAAGGTTGCAAAGTCCAGTACGGGCGCCGAACGCACCTTTTCCTTAGCATCGGACTGAGAAAGGTCGATCTCATTGAATCGACCCTGCAACTTTCGCAGATGGGCATAGCAGCCTATGTCAATCGCAAATGCCTGATACGTCCCCTCACGCGACTTGTGCGTAATAGCTGTGGCAGCGCTATGGATTATGCGATAGTCCAATAGCCGATAAATCAGATTTCTAAGATAATCTTGTTGTTGGAGCTCTTTTTCAGACACTAGAAAGATGTTCATTTTCCTTTCCAGGCAGAAACTCCTCAGTACATAGATCCCCTTAATAAGAGCGTCTTGTTCGCTTACCTGAGAGTCCTGCTTCAATTCCTCAATCCGGCGCTCGAAGTTAGATCTGCTGAGAATCCGAACATCATCCTTACCGATCTTTCCATCTGAATTTGTTTGGACCTCACTCAAAACCTCGAGAAAGAGCGAGAGCGTATCCCTCGGGACACCTCCGCCGGCCATCACCAAGCGGTCGAACCCATCCCCCTTAAATAGTTGATCTATATCCTCCTTGCGGAGCTTAGCCAACCTTCCGAACTCGTGAAAAATCATACGGTTCTGGTTCTTCGTCCGTTTAAAATCATTGAACGTGTAGTCAATATTGATCGGCTGATAGTCATGGCGCTCCTGCGCACCGATAGGCTGGCCCCTGTCTACATATAGGACTGACGCATGCCGTAGCGTAGCTATCTTAAAAAACAGTGGCAGGTCTTTACATAGCCTATGAACATAATCGACGACGAAGGCCTGGTCCTCTCGTTTCAGATGGTAGAGATCGTCAATTTGAATGAGGATACTCTTGACTGTGGAAGAAGTTTCGAAGAATTCACGCAACTGTCGCTTCAATTCCGGCAACCAAGTATCGAGCTGTTTTAGCTTCTCGATGCGTTCCTGATATGTCTTTTCGACCTCAGCTTTCAAGAAATCTTTCGCGGAAATCTGGCCAGAAGCAGAGGGGCCTGAAATTCCGATTTTTAAAGACGCGTCCGCGTCAAATGACTGCTCTGAGGAATTTCTTTCCCTCACGGATCGCTCAGCCGAGTCATCGGCTTGCTTGAGTTCCTCAAGCTTAGTCCTAATACCTTGTATCAGCTGACGAGACCGTTTCTTTCGACCGAACCATCCCGTGAGGTGCGTTTCAAGCTCCCCAAAGACCGCGTCTAAAATTTCAATCAACACGTTAGGGAAAGAATGTTTTTTGAAGTCTTCACAGTTTAGATAGATCGCCCTTATCCCATCCGATAGCTTAGTAGCTGAATGGTGCAGTAAGAGGGTTTTTCCACAGCCTCGCCGAGCAAATACCACATGGTTCTGGCGTGTCATAACATCCGAGAGCGAGGTACCAGCATCGATATATGCCACCTCGTGCGCACCGCCACGCTGTACACGCAGACTCTCTTGGATAATCGCGCGCAGTGCGCTCAGTGCGGCCTCTTGCATTTGGCCCCCTCCCTCGCTCTTATCACCCGCACTTCGAATACCCACAATTCAAACAAGTCTGGCAGTTGTCCATCAGAACCAGCGCCTTCGTATTGCACTTGTCGCACATCATCGACCCCGCCGGAAACGTCAACGTCTCCCCCGCGCCAGCTTCCCCGGCAGCCCCGGCATCGGCGCCTTTCTTCGTGCCAGCAGCTTCATAAGCGGCGCGCTTCTCGGCAATCAGCTTGCGGGTCGCCTCATCCATCTCCGGATCATGGATGAGCCCGATGTTCTTCATGTGCTGCTCGATCACCGCGCCGATCTCGGCCACGATGCTGGGCATGTACACACCGCCCGCCTTGAAGTATCCGCCGCGCGGGTCGAACACCGCCTTCATCTCCTCGGCGATGAAGGTCACGTCGCCGCCCTTGCGGAACACGGCGGAGAGGATGCGGGTGAGCGCCACGATCCACTGGAAGTGGTCCATGTTTTTCGAGTTGATGAAGATCTCGAAGGGGCGGCGCTGTTCGTATTTGGTGCCGGCGTTGAGCACGATGTCGTTGATGGTGACGTACAGGGCGTGCTCGAACAGCGGCGACTTGATCTTGAAGGTGGAGCCGACCAGGGATTCGGGACGCTGGACGCTCTCGTGCATCTGGATCACTTCGGCGGTCGGCGCGGCCTTGGGCGCGGCGGGGGTCGCGGGCGCGGCGACGGCCTTGTCTTCGGGTTTGACGACGTTGTAGCCGGTGATCTTCTTGTTGATCTTGATTGCCATGGTTTCGCTTCTTTGAATGGGTGGCGTGCCGCCGGCGTGACGCCGGATCGCTGCACTGGTGTTCGGCTCCGCGCTACGCGGAGAAATGCCCGGCCCGGCGCGGGGCCGGACCGGGCGTGCGGCTATTTCCCTCGACCGGCGACTTTTCTGGCGGCGGTCTTGCGTGCCGTCGTGGCGCTCGGTTTGCTGCTGGCAGTGGACCTCTTGGCCGTCTTGGCGACGGCCTTCTTGCTGGCGGACTTTGCCGCCTTCGCTGGTGCGGCCTTTTTGGCCGTCTGTTTGCTGCTGACTTTCGCTGTGTTGTCGATGGGCGGTTTGCCGGCCACTTTCCTGGCGACGGCGGCTTTCTTCGCCACCTTGCCGGTGGCCTTCTTCGCGGCTGCTTTCTTGCCGGTGGTTTTCACGATGTACGGCGGCACGATCTTGCCCGCGGTTTTCGTTGCCGGTTTCGCGGCGACTTTCTTCACCGGCGCCTTGCGTTTCGCCGCGGCGTGAGCCCTGGCGTCCAGCGGCGCGGCGCCCATCGATTCGATCGTGGGCAGCACGGGCAACACCAACGGCCCGGTGCGCTCGTCGGCGCTGAACGCGTCGCCTTTGTTGGCCGGTGTATCGATAGGGGTTGGCATGCCGTGCTCCGTCGATGAGGGTGCGACGCGGACGCGCCCGGCTGGGCGCGTGCCTAGAACTTGCCGTAATAGCCTTCTTTCAGGGCGTCGAACAGGTTGGCGGCGGAGTGCATTTCGCCGTCGTATTCCACCTGCTCGTTGCCCTTCAGCTCGACCACGCTACCGTCTTCCAGTTCGAAGCGGTAGAGCGTGTTTTCGAGGTCGGACTCCTTCACCAGGACGCCCTGGAAAGCGGCGGGATTGAAGCGAAAGGTGGTGCATCCCTTCAGGCCCTGCTTGTAGGCGTAGAAGTAGATGTCCTTGAAGTCCTCGTACGGGTAATCGGTGGGGACGTTGGCGGTCTTGGAGATGGACGAGTCGATCCATTTCTGCGAGGCGGCCTGGATGTCCACGTGCTCTTTCGGGCTGATGTCGTCGGCGGCCACGAAGTAGGCGGGCAGCTTGTTCTCGGCCTCTTCGGCGAACGGCTTGGCGTCGGCGTTGATCAGCGCGCGGTAGGCCAGCAGTTCGTAGCTGAGCACTTCGACGCGCTCCTTGGTTTTCTTGCCCTCGCGGATCACGTTGCGCGAATAGCTGTGCGCGAAGCTGGGCTCGATGCCGTTGCTGGCGTTGTTGGCCAGCGACAGCGAGATGGTGCCGGTGGGCGCGATCGAACTGTGGTGGGTGAAGCGCGCGCCGGTTTCAGCCAACGCCTCCACCAGCTCCGGCGCCACGGTGGCGATGCGCTGCATGTAGCGGCTGTACTTGGCGTGCAGCACGCGGCCGGGGATGGTGTCGCCTACCTTGTAGCCGTCGGCCACCATTTCCGGGCGCTTGCGCAGCATGTCGCCGGTGACGGTGAACTCCTGCGTCAGCACCGGCGCGGCGCCTTTCTCCTTGGCCAGCTCCAGCGCCATTTCCCACCCGGCCACGGCCAGCTCGCGCGACACGTCCTCGGTGAAGGCCACCGCCTCGGCGGTGCCGTAGCGCATCTTGAGCATGGTCAGCGTTGACCCCAAGCCCAGGAAACCCATGCCGTGGCGGCGCTTGCCCATGATCTCGTCGCGCTGCTGCTGCAGCGGCAGGCCGTTGATCTCCACCACGTTGTCGAGCATGCGGGTGAAGACCTTCACCACTTCGCGGTATTCGTCCCAGTCGAAGCGCGCCTTGGGGCCGAACGGATCGCGCACGAAGGTGGTGAGGTTGATCGAACCCAGCAGGCAGGAGCCGTACGGCGGCAGCGGCTGCTCGCCGCAGGGGTTGGTGGCGCGGATGTGCTCGCACCACCAGTTGTTGTTCATCTCGTTGACCTTGTCGATCAGGATGAAGCCCGGCTCGGCATAGTCGTAGGTGGACACCATGATCATGTCCCACAGGTGCCGCGCGCGGATGCTGCCGTAGATCTTGCAGGCAACCAGGCCGTCGTCGCGCTCCACGTAGTTCTCGTGGATGGGCCATTCGCGCCACACCACCTTGGCCGGGTCGGTGAGGTCGACCTCGTCCTTTTCCTTGACGTGCACGGGGAATACCAGCGGCCAGTCCTGGTCGTGCTCCACCGCCTGCATGAAGCCGTCGGTGATCAGCAGGCTGAGGTTGAACTGGCGCAGGCGGCCATCCTCGCGCTTGGCGCGGATGAACTCCTTGGCGTCGGGATGGCTGATGTCGAACGTGCCCATCTGCGCGCCGCGGCGACCGCCGGCGCTGGAGACGGTGAAGCACATCTTGTCGTAGATATCCATGAACGACAGCGGGCCGCTGGTGTACGCGCCGGCGCCGGAGACGTAGGCGCCGCGCGGGCGCAACGTGGAGAATTCGTAGCCGATGCCGCAGCCGGCCTTCAGCGTGAGGCCGGCCTGGTGCACCTTCTCCAGGATGTCGTCCATCGAGTCGTGGATGGTGCCCGACACCGTGCAGTTGATGGTGGAGGTGGCCGGCTTGTGTTCCAGCGCGCCGGCGTTGGAGGTGATGCGGCCGGCAGGGATCGCCCCGCGGCGCAGCGCCCACACGAAACGCTCGTACCAGTGCGTGCGAAGCTCCGGCGTGGCCTCCACGTCGGACAGCGCGCGCGCCACGCGTTGCCATGTTTCGTCGACGTTGGCATCGACCGGCTCGCCCGCCTTGTTCTTGAGGCGGTATTTCTTGTCCCAGATGTCCTGCGACGCGGGTTGCAGCGGGATGTCCACGGCGTCACGACTCACGACGGTTGCGGCGGCTGGTGCACGGACTGTGCTCATTGGATTTCCTGACCTCCCGGTACCTTGCGGCCCCGTTGGTGTTTATGCGGTGTTTTTGGATGTCGACACGGCCGAACGTGGCGTTTCGGCACACTTTTCTGCAGTGATCGATGGCCGCTGGCAGCGGCCTTGCCTCCCCCGAGGGTAGCGCAACCGGCACCAGCACTTGTTTGAATACCGTAAGGCAGACACAAGATGTTGTGGTTGCGAACGGAGAAGGAAGGTAACCCCGCCAACCGGCGATGTAAAGTACCGAAGCAGCATCGCCGTCACACTCCGGCGCCGGAACCGCGCGCGGCCGATGCAGTCGAAGCTTGCGCCGTCCATGCCAAGGAGAAAGCGATGCCACACCCTCCCCTTCATGCCACGGACCGCGTCGCACGCTGGTTTGCCGCACTGCTGGTCGCGCTGTCCTGCGCCGCCTTGCCGTTGCCGGCCAGGGCCACGCTGCCGGCGGCGGTCGATGGCCAGCCGATGCCGTCGCTGGCGCCGATGCTGCAGCGGGTGACGCCGGCCGTGGTGAACATTTCCACCCGCACCCGCGTGCAGGTGCGCGACGCGTATTTCGACGACCCGATGGTGCGCCAGTTCTTCGGCCTGCCGGCGTCGCCGCGCGAGCGGGTGGAACAGAGCCTGGGCTCGGGCGTGATCGTGGACGCGGCCAAGGGCTACGTGCTGACCAACAACCACGTGGTGGGCGGTGCCGACGACATCAGCGTGACGCTGCAGGACGGGCGCACGGTGAAGGGCAAGCTGATCGGCACCGACCCGGACACCGACGTGGCCGTGGTGCAGATTCCCGCGGTAAAGCTGCAGGCATTGCCGCTGGCCGATTCCTCGCGGCTGCGGGTGGGCGATTACGTGGTGGCGGTGGGCGACCCGTTCGGGCTGGGGCAGACGGTGACCTCGGGCATCGTCTCCGCGCTGGGCCGCTCGGGCCTGGGTCAGGACGCGCCCGGCATGGGCGGCTACCAGAACTTCATCCAGACGGATGCCTCGATCAACCCAGGCAATTCCGGCGGCGCGCTGGTGAACCTGCGCGGTGAACTGGTGGGCATCAACACGATGATTTTCTCGCCCTCGGGCGGCAACGTCGGCATCGGCTTTGCCATCCCCAGCAACCTCACCAGCTCGGTGATGAGCCAGCTGCTGGCGCACGGCAAGGTGGAGCGCGGCAGCCTGGGGCTGCAGACGCAGACGATCACGCCGCGCATCGCGCAATCGCTGGGCCTGAAGAACAGCAACGGCGTGGTGGTTACCGGCGTGACGGCCGGCGGCGCCGCCGATCGCGCCGGCTTGCAGCCCGGTGACGTGCTCACCTCGTTGAATGGCGATGCCTTGCGCAGCGTGCAGCAGTTGCGCAATGCCGAAGGCCTGTTGCCGCTGGGCAGCAGCGTGCGGCTGGGCCTGTTGCGCGACGGCCAGACGCGCGAGGTGAACGCCACCCTGAGCCCCGAGAAACTGGCCACCCTCGACGGTGGCCAGCTCGACCCGCGGCTGGCCGGCGTGCGCTTCAGCGAGCTCAGCCAGCGCCAACGCGACCAGGGCATCCATGGCGTGGCGATCAGCGCGGTGCAGCCGGGCAGCCGCGCGGCACGGGCCGGACTGCAAGCGGGCGACATGCTGATCGGCGTGGGCAATCAGCGCATCGTCAGCCTGCGCATGCTGCAGGGGCTGGCCGGCGTGCGGCCGCGCCAGTTGGTGCTGGTGGTGGCCGACGACGAGGGCAGCCGCTACGTGTTGATCCCGTAGCCGCGGGACGTTCGGTTTGCGCATGCCGCCGCTGACGCGGCGGCATGGTCGCGGGCGCCGTCCGGGCCGGCCGTTAAGGTGAAACGCTTGATGTTTCGGCGGCGGATCGCTGAAATGCCGGGTCTGCTTCACCACTTTCGTGCCACTGAAGCGACATACTCGCGCCACTTCTGTCCATCCACGCCGGGGCTCCCCATCGTCATGTCCGCTCGTCTTGCCTGTTTGTTGTCCGTCGCCCTGCTCGGCGCCAGCCTCGCCACACCGTCCTTCGCCAAGAAAAGCCACGCCCACAAGGCCGCCGTCAGCAAGAGCGCCGGCCCCACCCTGATCTGGCGCGGCGACGTGGCCACGGCGCAGGGGGTGGTCAACGAGGTGGCCGAGGCCTGGAAGAAGGCCGGTCACGGCAATATCGAGCTGCAGCCGTTCAACACCGCCTCGGGCATCGACGCGGTGGCCAGCGGTACAGCGGACCTGGCCGGCAGCGCCCGCGGCAGCGACGGCAGCACGCAGAACGACAACCTGGTGTTCACCCCGGTGGCGTGGGACGCTCTGGTGGTGATCACCCAGGCGTCCAACCCGGTCAACAACCTCAGCCTTAAGCAGGTGCACGACATCTACTACGGCAGGATCCACAACTGGAGCGAAGTGGGCGGCCGCAATGCGCCGATCGACGTGTACGCCGTGGCCAGCCCCGGCGACGGCGTGGAATACAGCCTGCGCAGCCTGCTGTTCGGCCGCGGCAACCAGCCGGTGGCGGCGCCGCGCCTGTACGTCAACACGCACAAGCTGGAGGAAGGCGTGGCGTTGAACCCCAACGGGCTGGGCGCCGCCACGCTGTCGGACATCCAGGGCAACAGCAAGCTGAAGGCGCTGTCGATCGACGGCGTGCGGCCCACCGTCGCCAATATCGCCGACGGCAGCTATGTGCTGTTCACCCCGCTCTACCTGGTGACCAACCCGCGCAGCGCGAAGGCCGCGCAGGTACAGGCGTTCGTCGATTTCATGCACAGCGACCCGGCCAAGGAGGCGCTGCGCAAGCACGCCGTGCTGCCGTTCGAGGACGGCAGTGCGCTGACCGCGCTGGACAACCCACGGCGCGACAAGATCCTTGCCGCCGTGGGCGCGCGCCGCCCGACGCCGGTGGCCGCACCGGGCGCCACCTACGCCGCGGGTGCGGCGATCGCCCCCACCTCGCCCAACACGCTGGCCGCCAGGACGGCGATGGAGCAGCGCAAGGCGCCGCCCCCGCCGCCGCCCGCGCCGAGCAAGCTCTACACCGTGAGCAAGGGCGACACGCTGTCGGTGATCGCCAAGAAGCACGACGTCACCGTGGCGCAGCTGCGCGACTGGAACCATCTGAAGAACGACAATCTGAAGATCGGCCAGGTGCTCCACCTCGACAACAAATAGACGGCTGAACGCAGGTGCATATCCTGGCGCTCACGCTGGACCTGGATGACACCTTGTGGCCGGTGCTGCCGGCGCTGCAGCGCGCCGACGAGGCGGTCGACGCGTGGTTGCGCCAGCATCATCCCGACGTGGCGCTGAAATGGCCGATCGATGCGATGCGTGCCTTGCGGCTGCAGGTGGCCGCCGAACGCACCGACCTGGCGCACGATTTCACCACCCAGCGCCAGCTCACGCTGCAGCAGGCCTTCGACGCCTGCGGCGTGACCGAGGCGCCGGTCGACGCACTGTGGGAAATCTACTTCGCCGCCCGCAACGCGGTGGAGCTGTACGCCGACAGCCTGCCCGCGCTGCAACGCATCGCCGCCCGCCTGCCGCTGGCCAGCCTCACCAATGGCAATGCCGACCTGCAACGCGTCGGCATCCATGCCCATTTCGCCCACCACGTCTGCGCCCGCGACACCGGCTTTGCCAAACCCGACCCGCGCATCTTCCGCGCCGCGGCCGAGTGCCTGGGCGTGCCGGCGGCCAACATCCTGCACGTGGGCGACGACCCGGCGATGGACGTGGCCGGCGCCCGCGACGCCGGCCTGCGCACGGCCTGGATCAACCGCCGCCGCGATCCCTGGCCCGAGGCATTGGGCGCAAGGCCCGACCTCGACCTGCCCGACATGGCCGCGCTGGCCGACTGGCTCGACATGCAACCGCCCACCCAAAGTCCGCGCGAATAGCCGCTCCCTCATTCCAGTCCAGGCCGACCCCGCACCCGAATGACCGTCATCCCAGCGAAAGCTGGGATCCAGCGCCTCCCGGCCCCACTGTCGACGCACCGCATACCGGCTCTTGCCCGCAACCCTTGGGCAAGCACCCGCGCAAGGCGCAAAATGGGTGGTTCACCGCGCACGTCAATCCGCGCCGGCATTACCGAAACACGAGGAGCCTCCATGTCCGCCCTGATCGAACGCCAGCCCGGCGACCGTCGCAGCATTGCCATCGAAACCACCGACGCGGCCCATCTGGCCGCCACCCGGCGCCGGCTCGACGCGAACCAGCGGCGCTGGCTGGCCGAGACCGGTTTCGATGCGGCGCCGGGCAGTTTCGCCCTGCTGGCGGACGCGTCCGGCAAGCTGGTGCGGGTGCTGGCGGGCGTCGATCCGCACGACAGCCTGGCCGCGCTGGGCGCGCTGCCCTGCGCACTGCCGGAGGCCACCTATCACCTGGCCGCCGAAGGTGTGCTGACCGATCCGGTGCAGGCCGCGCTGGGCTGGGCGCTGGGTGCGTACCAGTTCAGCCGCTACCGCCAGCCGCGCCGTGCGCCGGCCAGGCTGGCAGTGGCGGCGGATGC
>JBIQMK010000027.1:0-21012 GCA_044463365.1 Rhodanobacter sp.
CGGCGGAAACCGCCTTCGCGCTTCACGATCCACCCCTTGACGTCAGGTTCAATGAGGCGATTCTCCCGTAAGGCACGTAGATACTGGCTGACGCACCACTCTGCACGATCTGACTCTGACCAAGCGTGACTGTCGGGATGGATGTAAAGGTCAATCCTGAGCACCAGGAGCTTTGAGTACTTCTCGAACAGACTGCCGGCATAAGCCCAGCAGGACTTCAAGTTCTTACGCTCGCTCCTCTCGTGATTGAGAACCACAGTCCTGAACCGCCTGGAATTGCAGACGCGCTTTACAAACCTAGCCGCCTGGACAAACGCATTTCGAATCTTCGGCTCGTTGACGTCTGCCCATTCGCCGGGATGGAAGTCGCTCAGCTTCTCGGCGATCTGCATGCAGGCACGGATCATCACCGTGATGTGGGGGTTGGGTATGGCGTGGATGAATGTGTAGGGCTCACCTTCAGCCAGACCGGCTATCGTTCCATCTGCTTTGCGGAAGGAGTGACCCTTCATATGGAAGCCCTGTTCGGCACGCTCGACCAATGGCAATGCGTTTACACACAGTAAGCGCACGTCATTTCCCAGGGCTGACAGTTTATGCGCCATACCGCGTACGGATTTGAAAGGCACGACCATAGCGCCGCCTCCGGTGGTCAATCGTTTAGCCGCTCGCTCAAAAACCCTCAGATACATCTGCCAATCGAGGTCTTCCGTGACGACAGCTTTTCCATCTGTCGTGTGCCACATGCCTTTGGCGATATGCGCGTGCTGCCTCTCCCCTTTTTCAATGGCGCGCTCAATATGCTCGTCACTAACGGTGCCACAGTTCACGATGTTTTTCCCCATATGTTTGTCCATTTGTGCATTGACCTGATTTAAAGTCCAATCACTGGTGTAATGTAGACAGTAGACCCACAGCTACTTCCATCACAAATCAATGGACTTGCTTGATGGAGTTATTGTCTTAAACTAACAACGGTGATATATGGCTATTAGATATAGTTCCTGAATTCGCAATACGTTATTTGCCCCAAGGTTAGTTATTCGATATGGACTTCCTCCGGATTGACGGGATATTAGGTTCCGAGATCTTCTTGCTGACTTGGTGCGATATTTCATGGGTGGGGCGCGAGTCAACCCACCCAAGGATGTCGGCACGCCGCCAGCCGATCGCGGATCGCACTCCAGCTCCATTTCCGAGACGGATAGGCTTGGGGAACTCCGGGTCGAACCACTGCCCCTCCGAGTCCAAGAGATTCCGAATGGTGGACGGACTCAAGCCGATCTGGGCGGCGACTTCGTCGATGCGCAACACCAGCCTGGGCTGTACATCCCATTTCTTGAGGGAATCGCCAATCGCTTCTCGGACAGCTTGGGCAATGACTCCCGACAGTACCTGCGTGGAACAAGGATCACTTACATCGTACATATCGCGGCTCTGCGGTGGTGACGCAGCGATACTGAGGCCGAATTTGTGGTTTGACGATGTACGAAATCCGCACTTCCATGGGCAGCCAAAGTCTGACGACCCGTTAGGCCGCGCCACGACTAGCTTTCCACGATTGAATAAGTGCGGAAGGGCTCCGCACCCTCGCCCCTCCGGACCCCCTCCGTTGAGTTAGTTTCTAGACGTCGAGTTAGTTTTCCGACAACCGCCGACCCCGAATCAGGCACAAAACGAAAGCGGGGCACTCAAAGAACACCCCACTTTCGTTTCAACGACTTTCAATGTATTTCAACGGCTTCCATAGTCCGGAACCGCGACAATCAGCAAACTGAATGCCACCGATTCGACGGAATTTCACATCCATATTACCCATGTGAAGTCTATGTTCTCCGGCTTCGCGTCTGGACGCTCCGCATCGCAGCGTTCGCAAAGGGTATCCGACGACATGAGCGGAAAAATTGACACGGTCTATTGCATTCTGGTCGTTGCCACGGCAGTTCTGGTTGGCATCATCAAATGCACCAACTGCGGTGGCCTCAAAGCTCCTTGATCCGACCCAACACACGCACATCGCACAAGGCCCGGCATGTCCGGGCCTTGTGCGTTTATGCCGCCAACTTACGAGGAAACGACAATGCATCTGGTTGAAACGATGGCCTACGCCGGCGAAAAGCCGTGGCACGGTCTTGGCAACAGATTGGCCCCGCAGCAATCCATCGACACATGGAAGCAGCAGGCGGGCATGGACTGGCAGATCGAAGCCTCCGAAGTCCGTTACATCTCCGGCAACAACCACATGGGCGTTATCAACGCCTTTCCGGAGCAGAAGGTGCTGTACCGCTCGGACACCAAGGCGCCGCTGGCCGTGGTCTCCAAGCGTTTTCATGTGGTGCAGCCAGGCGAGATTCTGGAGTTCTATCGCGACCTGACGGCCTGCAATGGCTTTGAGCTGGAGACGGCCGGCGTGTTGCGCGAGGGCCGCAAGTTCTGGGCGTTGGCGAAGACCGGTCAGAGCACCACGCTCAAGGGCCGTGACCGCGTCGATGGCTACTTGCTGCTGGCCACCGCTTGCGACGGCACGTTGGCAACTACGGCACAGTTCACGTCGGTGCGGGTGGTTTGCAACAACACCTTGTCCATTGCGCTGGGGAACGCCAACGGCGCCATCAAAGTGCCGCATCGAAGCCAGTTCGATCCCGATGTGGTCAAGCGCCAGTTGGGCATCACCGTTTCGTCGTGGGATGGCTTCGTTGCCCGCATGAAGGCGTTGGTGGAGCGGCCCGTCGACCCCGATACGGTCGAAGGGCTGTTGCGTCGGGTACTCACCTACGCCGCGCCGGACGGCAAGGCCGTGGTGGTCAACGAGCAAGCGCTTGCCACCGTCCGTTCACTGTACGAAGGCGGAGGCCGCGGTGCGTTGATGGCGTCCAGTCGAGGGACGGCATGGGGTGTGGTCAACAGCGTGACCGAGTTCGTCGATCACCACCGTCGGGCGCGCAGTGACGATCACCGCCGTGATGCAGCGTGGTTCGGCCAAGGGGCGCAGATCAAGCAGCGTGCCTGGGACGAAGCGATGAAACTGCTGGCCTGACGGAGATCGACGATGGGACTGGATATGTATCTGGAAGCCAAGCGGCACGTTGCCCCCTGCGATCCACGGACGGAACCGACGCGCCGCGCCATTGGTACGGCCATCGGCTATATGCCGCCAAAGGAGAAGCCGGGCCAGGATGCCTCCCTGCTGGAAGTCAGCGGGGTGACGGTGCGGGTGGGCTACTGGCGCAAGTTCGATGCCTTGCACCGGTGGTTTGTGAGCAACGTGCAGGAGGGCGTCGACGACTGCCGTCCGGCTTTCGTTTCGGTAGACACCTTGATCGAGCTGGAAGGAAAGCTCGAACAGGCAAGCGACGCCTCGGTCAGTGCCAGCGATCATTTCACCGCCGACGTCGATGAAACGCTGGAGGACGGCGAAGTGGATTACACGTTGAAAGTCCTGCATCACGCCAAGCAATTGCAGGAGCAAGGCTGGGACATTTACTACCGCGCCAGTTGGTAACGACACCTCGAAAAAAACGAACTACCTGCCGCTCGGCTGATGCCCATGCATCGGTCGGGATTTTTTATGCCTGGAGGAAACCGATGAACAAACAAAACGCCGCCGTGAGGCTGGTCGATACCAAGAAGCTGCCCTATGGGCAGTGGCTCGATGTGCGTCGTAATGGCATCGGCAGCTCGGATGCCGCTGCCGCCGTGGGCCTGTGCCCGTACAAGAGCCAGCTCGAACTGTGGATGGAAAAGACCGGCCGCACGCCGCCGGAAGAAGTTCGCCCCGGTCAGGACGATCCACGCTATTGGGGCACCCTTCTGGAACCGATGGTGGCGACCGCCTACCAGGATTGCACCGGTCACAAGGTGCGCAAGCTCAATGCCGTGCTCCAGCATCCGACGTTCCCCTTCATGCTGGCGAACATCGACAGGGAAATCGTCGGCGTGCCCGGCGTGCAAGTGTTGGAGTGCAAGACCGCCGGCGAGTTCGGTTCGCGACTTTGGAAGGACGGTGTGCCTGAATACGTCCAACTGCAGGTGCAGCACCAACTGGCCGTCACCGGCAAAGTCGCTGCCGACGTGGCAGTGCTGCTGTGCGGTCAGCAACTGGAAATCCACCGCATCGAACGAGACGACGAAGTGATCGCCCGTCTGGTCGTGCTGGAAACCCGGTTCTGGGGGTACGTGGAGAAGGACATCGAGCCGCCGGCCGATGGCAGTGAATCGGCGGCGAAGGCCTTGCGGAAACTGTATCGAGGCAACGACACCAGCCTGGACTTCTCCGGCGACGAAGACCTTAGTCGTGCCTTCGATGCACTGACAACGCTCAAGGGTGAGCTGGAAGCGATGGAGCATGAAGCCGAATCGTTCAAGCAGGTGATCCAGCAAGCGATGGGCGACGCCAGTAAGGCGGTCTTCGCTCACGGCGAGGTGACATTCAAGCGAGCCAAGGACAGCGCCGCGCTGGATACGAAGCGACTGGTGGCCGAGTGCCCGGATGTTGCCGCCATGTACTCCGTGACTCGCCCCGGCTCTCGCCGGTTTGTGTTGTCGCGGTCTTCCAACAACTGACAGAGGTCAACGACATGTTGAAAGGTTTGGCAATTACCCCGCCGGTGATCGGGCGGATATCCATTGGCCGGGTAATGGAGCGCAACGGCAAGCGCCTGCCGGAGAAGGACGATCAGTTCACCCTGACCAGCCAGGTGCAAGGGCGCGACGGTTGGATATTGCACCCATTGGACGAGAAGCTGCGCAAGGAAGCCGAGGGTCAGAAGTTGCGCGCAATCTCGATGCGGTTGCTGTTCAACGACCCGGGCCTCAACCTGCGGGCGGACTATTCACTGTTTGACCGCACCACGGGCCGGCCGGTCTGCGTGGGCAACGGTGAGACCTGCCGGCGCGCGGGCAAGGAAGGTGTAGCTACGTTGCCCTGCCCGGGGCCAGATGCCTGTGCGTTCTCGCAAGGGGCATGCAAGGCGTACGCAAGGCTAAACGTGGTCGTCGGCGATGACGATGCGCTGGGTAGCTTCGTGCTGCGCACCACGTCCTTCAACACCATCCGCACGCTGGCGGCGCGGCTCGAGTATTTCAGCGCCGTGTCGGGCGGCTTGTTGGCCTGCCTGCCACTGGAACTGAAGCTGCGTGGCAAATCCACCACGATGAGCTACGGGACGCCGATCTACTACGTCGATCTAGTGGTGCGCTCTGGGCTCACGTTGGAGCAAGCCATCGCACAGGCACGGGAGTTGGACGAACAGCGGCGAGTCTGCGGCTTTGACCAGGGTGCGCTGGACGAAGCCGCGCGCAAGGGCTTCGCCAACGGTGCATTCGAAGATCTGGCAGAGGACGTGCCGGCCGTGGTCGAGGAGTTCTTCCCGGGCAACGCCCACGGTGGGAAGACTGAGGGAACTACCAAAGCGGACTCCAGCCTCCAGGGTCACTTGGAGGACAGAGTTGCGCGGCTGAATTCTGTTTGAGGCAACGAACTGGTACGCGGAGGTGGGTGACGCTCACCTCCGCACCTAGTCTTTTTTTTTGATTCCCAAAAGGGTGTGTCGTCAAGGTGGGACCCCTGCCTTTTCCGATGCGGCTTGCTGGACTCGTTCCATCGCAGCCTGCATGACGACGAAGGTCCGTGCAAAGTCCAGGACATCCTCGATGAAGCGAATAAAAACGCCTCATCTTGCGATGACACCTTTTCGAATGCTTCGCTCACTTGCTGCGCGAGCAGGCGTCGACGTCCAATTCTGGAAGCAAGTGCCTGGAATGCTTCCCGATACGTGCGTCCGGTGCACAGCTGTGCATACGCCTCAAATCGAGGGCGAATTCGAGCATGGACCGCAACAACTTCGTGTTGACCACGTGCCTTCTCCTGCAGGATTGAGCTCGACCCTACGCCCGGCAATTAGCCACTGAATTGGCGTTGGCCGGCGGAAACTGCAGGCGGTGCGCCGCCACCAAACGCATGTGCAAGTCATGGACAAGGTCTTTGACTATATCGAGGTCTTTTACAATCGCCAACGTCTGCACTCGTTCAACGGCTATCGAACGCCCGTGCAGACCGAAGCTGAAGCGCTCTCTTAGGTGTCTGCGGAAGCCGGGCAAGCTCAGAGATCACCTTGCATATGGACTTCAGCAAACCGTGAGTCATCTGAACCCACCTCCAGAGTTGAGGACGTCAAGTCACACGGGTACGCTCGCTCCATGACCTTCTCGTTACGTCCGCTCGCTCGCTCACGTCGCCTTCGGGCGATGGGCGTGCTGGCGTGGTTGATGTTGGTCATCAACTCATTGGCCGCTGCACCGATGGGCATGACGGGAGCTCCTCATTCCCATCCCATGCAAACAACGGTTGCGGCGGTCAGTGAACACTGTCATCACCAACTCGCTGACCAGGGATCCCGCTCCTGTTGCGACGATCAGCCCGGTTGCTGCGGTGGCATGGCAGGTCACGCGTGTACTTGTGCGGCGATGTGCAGTACGACGATCCCGCCCTCAACGGCTGTCGTCCCGGCCCCGGCCGCGATGATTGCCAGCTATGCCACGCCGCTGCCCGGCAATGCGCCTTCGGTGAATACCGCCCCTCCGTTGCGACCACCGGCGGTCTGACTCTCCCTCGTTTTCCATGAGCTTTGCTCGCGATGGTCGCGCGTCGACCATCCGGCAATTGGCAGTGATCGGTATCGGCACGCGCGATATCGCCACCTGGAGAGTTTCCATGAACTTGTTCCCCCCGCCCCCGATCGATTTGACGCGGCGTCGTTTTGTGCAAGGTGTTGCCCTTGGCGGTGCCGTGACCGGCCTCGGGCTGTTGCGCCCCGGCAAGGTCTGGGCGCAACCAGCTTCTACAGGGCAGCCGACCGTGCTCCGCGGTACCGAATTTGCCTTGGATATCGCCGAAACCCCGGTCAACTACACCGGGGCGCCGCGCATGGCCACGACGATCAACAACAGCTTGCCCGGCCCGGTCCTGCGCTGGAAAGAGGGCACCACCGTGAATCTGCGGGTGAGCAATCACCTGCGCGTGCCGACTTCAATCCATTGGCACGGCATCCTGCTGCCGTTTCAGATGGATGGCGTGCCGGGCATCAGTTTCGACGGCATCGCGCCGGGCGAGACCTTCGTCTACCGTTTCGAGGTTCGCCAGTCGGGCACCTACTGGTACCACTCTCACTCGCGCTTCCAGGAGCAAACCGGCGTGTTCGGCCCGCTGGTCATCGAGCCTGCCGGCCCCGAGCGCTATCCGAGCGACCGCGACTACGTGGTCATGCTCAACGACTGGACCGACGAGGACCCCGAGCACATCTTCGCCAAACTCAAGAAGATGAGCGACTACTACAACTTCGCTCAACCCACCGCGCCGGGTTTCTTCCGCGATGTCCGCGAAAAAGGGCTCAGCCAAGCGCTCGCCATGCGCAAGATGTGGAACGAGATGCGCATGAACCCGACCGACCTCGCCGACGTCTCGGGCTATACCTTTACCTACCTGATGAATGGCGCGGCGCCCGCCGGCAACTGGACCGGGGTCTTCAAGCCCGGCGAAAAGGTCCGCCTGCGTTTCATCAACGGCTCGGCAACGAGCATCTTCGATGTGCGCATTCCGGGCTTGAAGATGACGGTGATCTCCGCCGACGGCCAGGACATCGTGCCGGTACCGGTGGACGAGTTCCGCATCTCGGTAGCCGAGACCTACGACGTGATCGTGGAACCACAGGATGATCGCGCCTACACCGTGTTCGCCCAGTCGATCGATCGCAGCGGCTACGCCCGCGGCACGCTGGCGCCGCGTCCGGGCATGGAGGCGGAGGTGCCGGCGATGGATCCGCGCGTGTGGCTGAGCATGCAGGACATGATGGGCGCGATGCCGATGGGCGATATGGGGCACGGCGGCAAGCAGGGCGGCATGGGAGCCATGTCTGGCGTGAACATGGGAGGCATGCGCGGAATGGAAATGCCGGACATGGGCGACACGCAAGGCATGCACATGGGCGCCATAAGCAACCTCACGCCCGCCGGCATGCCGAAGGTTCGCCATGCGCGCACCGAATACGGCCCGGGCGTCGACATGCACGTCGACATGCCGCGCACCAATCTCGATGATCCGGGCATCGGCCTGCGCGGCAACGGTCGGCGCGTGCTGACCTATGCCGATCTGCGTTCGCTCGATGGGCCGATCGACCCACGCGAGCCCGAGCGCGAGATCGAGCTGCACCTGACCGGCAACATGGAGCGCTTCATGTGGTCGTTCGATGGGCAGAAGTTTTCCGAGGCCAAGCCGGTGCATTTCAGCTTCGGCGAGCGCCTGCGCATCGTGCTGGTCAACGACACGATGATGAATCACCCCATCCATCTGCACGGCATGTTCAGCGAGCTGGAGGATCCCAGCGGGCAGTTCATTGCACGCAAGCACACCATCAACGTGCAGCCGGCGCAGCGGGTCACCTATCGCGTCAACGCGGACGCCCCGGGGCGGTGGGCCTACCACTGCCATCTGCTGTACCACATGGAGGCGGGCATGTTCCGCGAGGTGGTCGTGTCATGACGATGAACCGTTGCATCACGCTCCGCCGCACACATTGGCAGGTGTTGTTGGTCGCGCTCCTGCTGGCGTTACCACTAGCAGTCGCCGCGCAGAGCGCGCCGGCCTCCAGCAGTACATCACCCATGGTTACAGGCTCCATGCCCGGCATGGTCGTGCCTGCTTCCGCGAGCAGCATGCAGAAGCCGGCGACGAACGTGCCCGAAGAAAAGACCGGAAAGAAAGACGTTCCCACCGCGGCGGAACCCGCGGCCCACGACATGCACAGCATGGATCACAGTGCGATGCCTGGTATGTCGACGCCGGCCAAGCCAGCGACATCGGCGGCACCCGTTGGCGAGATGTCAGGAATGGATCATTCGTCGATGCCCGACATGAGTCCGCAGTCCATGAAAGCGACGGAGCATCCGGGCATGTCAGGCATGGACCATGGCTTGATGCAGGGCATGGATCATGGCTCCGCACAGGGTATGGATCATGGCTCGATGTCGGGCATGACAATGGGCCCCATGCAAGGCGGCAGCCCACCGCCGGATGCCCGAAATCCTGATTACTCCGCTGGCGTTGGCTATGGCCCGGCAGGAGGTATCCACGACGCGATGGACGACAACGCCCCCAACGCCATGCTGCTGATTGATCAACTGGAAGCCTTCCACGGCAAGGACGGCAACGGCCAGCAGTGGGACATCCAGGGCTGGTACGGCAACGACTACGACAAGCTCTGGTTGCGCACCGAAGGTGAACGCAGCGCAGGCAGTTTGGAAGAGGGCGATATCGAGGCGTTCTGGAACCACACCGTCGCCACGTTCTGGAGTACCCAGCTAGGCGTACGCAGCGAAGCGGGTGAGGGGCCTAATCGCCAGTGGGCCGCGTTCGGCATCCAGGGGTTGGCGCCGTACTGGTTCGAGCTGGAGGCCACCGCCTACATCGGTCCTTCCGGGCGTACCGCTGCCCGCTTCCGCGCCGAATACGAACTGCTCTTCACGCAACGGCTGATCCTGCAGCCGGAATTCGAAGCCAACGCCTACGGCAAGGACGATCCAGCTCGGCGGCTGGGTAGCGGCTTGTCTGATGTCTCGCTGGGGCTGCGGCTGCGCTATGAGTTCAATCGACAGTTCGCGCCCTATGTCGGCGTGGTTTGGGCGCGTCGCTTTGGCGGCACAGCCGACTTCGCCCGCGAGCAAGGCCGAGGCCTGTTTGACCGGCAGTGGGTCGCCGGCTTCCGCATCTGGTTCTGACCAAGGGAACATCATGAAACAACACGTCAAGCACTACAGCATCGCGGTCGTCGCACTGCTCGCCATCATCATCGCCGGCGCGGCGGTGTTCGTGTATTCGGGCATCTACAACGTCGGTGCGGACGACCATCACACCAAACCGGTGCAGGCGGTGATGCAGACCCTGCGCGAGCAATCCATCCGCGCCCGCTCGAAAGACATCACGGTACCGGACCTCAACGACGAGCAGTTGATCTTGAAAGGCGCCGGCCAGTACGCAGCGATGTGCACGGTCTGTCACCTCAAGCCCGGCATGCAGGACTCGGAGATTCGTCCCGGCCTGTATCCGCAGCCGCCTAACCTGTCGCAGGTACGGGTCGATCCGAAGGAAGCATTCTGGGTGATCAAGCATGGCATCAAGATGAGCGCAATGCCGGCGTGGGGTGGCAGCCATGACGATGCCACGATGTGGAGCATGGTCGCCTTCCTGCAAAAGCTTCCGGACCTGACCCCGCAGCAGTACAAGGACATGGTGGCCAGGGCTCCCGCCGATCACGACATGGACATGGGCGAAGGTGGCCACAGCCATGGTGGATCCACCGACGAAGACACTCACGGTGCTGCCGACATGCAGGGCATGCGGATGCCTGCCAAACCGGAAACCGGGCACAGCCCCGATGCGGCCACTACGGCCGGGCACGATCATGAACAGGTCGATGCGGCGCCCGCACCTGAAGCGCCATTGTCGATGGATGGCATGAAAGCCAAGGCCGTACCGGCAGCCGAGGCCGTGGCGCAGGCCTTTCAGGCGGCTTTGCAGCGTGGCGACAGTACGGCGGTGCTCGCCCTGCTGGCACCGGACGTCCGCATCAGCGAAGGCGGCAACACGCAGTCGCGTGATGAATACGCGAGCGGCCACTTGGACGAGGACATTGCCTTCGTGAAAGCCGCGCGGATTACGCCCGTCTCACTGGGCTCGATGCCGATGGGCGATACCGCGATGGTCGGCAGCGAAAGCACCATGCAGGCCACGATCAAGGGCAAGCCGGTCACGCTGCACAGCCGCGAGATGCTCAATCTAAAAAATGACGGCGGCGGCTGGAAGATCGTGTCCGTCCAGTGGCAAACCGCCCCCATGCCAGAACAATGACCAGGAGAATGACGATGAAACGATGGCTCCCCCGTATGGGCATCAGCCTGCTGTTTGCCGTGCTGTTCGCGCCGGCGGCGATGGCGGCGAATGCGATGGACGTCTACAGCGATCCGTCCTGCGGCTGCTGCGGCGCGTGGGTCCACTACATGCGCGCGCAGGGCTACACGGTCACCGTGCACCAGGATCAGCCGATGGCGGCGGTAAAGGCGCGCCTCGGCGTGCCGCCTGACGCCATGTCGTGCCACACCGCGGTGATTGAAGGCTACGTGATCGAAGGGCATGTGCCCGTGGAGGACATCCGCCGGCTGCTCGCCGAACGCCCGAACGCGCGCGGGTTAGCCGCACCCGGCATGCCGATGGGTTCACCCGGCATGGAGGTCGGCGCGCCCGAGCGCTATGACGTCGTGCTGATCAACCAGGACGGATCGTCGCGGGTATTCACCACCCACGGACCCAAGGCGTGATCGGTCACGTCATCCATCGGTTAGCCACGTAACGGGACCGAATAGGCGTGCTCACGGAAACGCCTGGGGGAAATATCCGTTCATGCGATACCTCTGAGGAGTCTCATCATGAGCCATCACCTGACTGAAGCTGTCAAAGCCTGCATCACCGCGTGCGACAACTGCGCCACCGAATGCGGCAACTGTTTTACGCACATGGTCGGCAAGGCAAGCTCGAACGATTGTCCGGGCTGTTGCATCGAGTGCGCGGCCATGTGCCGGATGTGCGCGGACGCCATGGCCCGCAATAGTCCGTTCCAGAAGGAAATCTGCGCGCTGTGCGCGAAGATTTGCGACTGGTGTGCCGAGCAGTGCGACGCGCACGACATGGACCATTGCAAGCGGTGCGCTGAGGCGTGTCGTCGATGTGCCGAGGCATGCCGCACTATGGGCGGTTGATCGATCGTGGCCCGCCTGCGCGCAAGCAAGCGGGCCACCCGGTTCAACGCCTACCTCGACACCACACCCACCTCGCCGGTTAGACGTACTGACACATCGATCGACGTCAACCCATTGTCATCGTCATGGGAGGATGCATGAACACCCACCATCACCACACGGGCGCCGACAAGCACGGACATCACACCCAACCCGGTGCGGGGACAACCGCAGTTGATCCGGTCTGTGGCATGCAGGTCGACCCAAATCAGACTGCCTATCACGCCGAGCATGAAGGGGTAACGCACCATTTTTGTTCGGCGCGCTGCCTGGAGCGCTTCGTGGCGGACCCGGCCGAATATCTGACCCGCCGACCCGATGACGTTCCCGCGCCGGCACCGGCGGGAACGATGTATGTCTGTCCGATGCATCCGCAAGTGCGCCAGGATGGCCCCGGCATCTGCCCAATCTGCGGCATGGCGCTGGAACCGGAAATGCCGGGGCTGGACGACGAGGACAATCCCGAACTGCGTGATTTCAGCCGTCGCTTCTGGTGGACCTTGCCGGCGACGCTGGTGGTGCTCGTGCTGGCGATGTTCGGCCATTACTTACCCCGGTTGCCGGTGAACACCCGAACCTGGATCGAACTGGTACTGACAATACCGGTGGTGTTGTGGGCAGGCTGGCCGTTCTTCGTTCGCTGCGTGCAGTCGATCCGCAACCTCAGCCCCAACATGTGGACTCTGATCGGCATCGGCGTTGGCGCGGCATTCGGCTACAGCATCGTCGCCACCCTCGCACCGGACGTGTTCCCGGAGTCGTTTCACGAACATGGCCGCGTGGGTGTCTATTTCGAAGCCGCAGCGGTGATCGTCTCGCTGACCCTGCTTGGGCAGTTGCTCGAACTGCGTGCCCGCTCCAAGACCTCGACTGCCCTGAAAGCCCTGCTGGGGCTGGCGCCAAAGACTGCGCGCCGCCTGCGCGACGATGGCGGCGAGGAGGATGTCGAACTCGGCCACGTTCACGTCGGCGATCGCCTGCGGGTGCGCCCCGGCGAAAAGGTGCCGGTGGGCGGCGAAGTGATCGAGGGACGCTCCCATGTCGACGAGTCGATGCTGACCGGGGAACCCGTCCCGGTCGAGAAGTCCCTCGGCTCCAGCGTAATCGGCGCGACCCTCAACGGCACTGGCAGCCTGGTGATCCGGGCGGAGAAAGTCGGTTCGGCGACGGTGCTGTCGCAAATCGTGCAACTGGTCGCCCAGGCGCAACGCTCACGCGCACCGATGCAGCGCATGGCTGACAAGGTGGCTTTCTGGTTCGTGCTGGCGGTCCTGGCGATTGCCGTTGCCACCTTTGTCGTGTGGGGGCTGTTTGGACCGGAACCGTCGTGGACGTTCGCGGTGCTCAACGCGATCTCGGTCTTGATCATCGCCTGTCCCTGCGCGCTGGGACTGGCCACGCCGATGTCGATCATGGTGGCGACCGGCCGTGCCGCCGGGGAAGGCGTGTTGTTCCGCGATGCCGAAGCGATCGAGAACCTGCGCAAGATCGACACCCTGATTGTGGACAAGACCGGAACCCTGACCGAGGGACGTCCGGCGTTCCATACCGCACTCGCGGCCAAAGGGTTCACTGAGCAGGAGGTGCTGCGCCTGGCGGCCAGCCTCGATCAAGGCAGCGAGCACCCCCTGGCCGACGCGATCGTCGCCGAAGCCCGCCGTCGTGACTTGACGCTGGAAACGCCAGAGAGTTTCGAGTCATCCACCGGCATCGGGGTCCGCGGCAAGGTGGGAGGCGCCACCTTGGCGATAGGCAATACCGCGTTGATGCACGACGCCGGGGTCGATGCCTCCGTGCTTTCCATTCCGGCCGAGGAGCTGCGCCGAGCCGGTGCCAGCGTGATGTATTTGGCGGTCGACGGTGTCCTGGCTGGCCTGCTCGCGGTGGCCGACCCGATCAAGGGCAGCACTGCCGACGCCATCGCGGCGCTGCATGAGGCGGGCTTGAACCTCGTGATGGCCACCGGCGATGGCGTTACCACGGCCCATGCGGTCGCACGCACCCTGGGCATCGACGAAGTCCATGGCGAGGTTCGCCCAAAGGACAAGATCGACCTCGTGCGAGAGCTGCAAGCCAAGGGACATCGGGTGGCGATGGCCGGCGACGGGATCAACGACGCCCCCGCGCTTGCCGGCGCCGATGTCGGCATCGCAATGGGCACCGGCACCGATGTGGCGATGTCGAGCGCACAGGTGACGCTGGTGAAAGGCGATTTGCGTGGCATCGTGCGGGCACGGTCGATTTCCAACGACACGGTCGCCAACATGAAGCAGAACCTGGGCTTCGCATTTCTCTACAACGCATTGGGTGTACCGGTCGCGGCCGGCGTGCTCTACCCTCTGACTGGCCTGTTACTTAGTCCGATGATCGCCGCGTTGGCGATGAGCCTAAGCTCTGTGTCGGTGGTTGCCAACGCGTTGCGGCTGGGACGAAAGCGGCATGGCTGAATTGACCAACGCCGGCGAGCGGAGCGGACCCAGCGCGATGCCGTCGCCGGCAAATGCGGGAGCGCCCCACCCCGTGTTTTCCTTCCTCACCTCCGGCTACTTCGTAACTGTTCACCCGGCAGGCGCTGGCCCGTGATTTCGGGGGTGTCGTCCACGTCTGGCTCACCATTACGATGCTCCCCGGGGTTTTCGAGCTGACCAATGAGAACAGCGCAGGAGACCCGACGGACAATCCGTAGTTGATTCAAGTCAACGCAAACCTTGATATTTTCGAGATAAAGTGGTGTCCATGGCCCGTCCTTTCCGCATGCATCGCACCACACGTCGCCGCCTGTTCTGGCTGGTGACGCTGCTGATGCTTTGGCAGCAGACGGCACTGGCTGCTTATGTTTGTCCGACTGTACCCAAAGCGGCGACGGCGACCGCGTTGGTGAACTCGATGCCGGGCATGGACGACGGCTGTGCGCAGCATCAAGAGTCCCCAGCCAGCCCGCTGTGCCAGAAGCATTGCGCGCCCGAGCACACCACGCAGGTTGAGGCGCACACCGCGTCGGTGCCCCTGAGCCCACTGCCGGCCATGCCGCCGATGCTGATATCGGCCGCGGCCGTCACACTGTCATCGAATCGCGCGCTCCAACGGGTCGGGCATTTGCGCGCGTCACCACCTCCGCCCATATTGTTGTTCTGCTCACTCCTGATCTGATCTGACACGTCGAGGCATCGACGTACGTGGCGTCGCGCCTGCGTGGCGCGCCGCAAACCGCAGATCGACGGAGTGTTCAACCATGTTCTCCTTTCACTCTGCCCGGCACCTGATGGTGACGGGTCTGGCCGCGCTCCTGTGGGGAGCCGTGGCTGCGACGGCGCATGCCGCCGAACCGCCGCTGACGCTGAAAGCGGCTGTCCAGCAAGGCGTGGCACGGGCACCGCAACTCGATGCGCGTGCCGCCGATACGGCGGCAGCCCGCGAGGAATCCGCGCGTGCCGGGCAGTTGCCGGATCCCACTCTGACGTTCGGGCTTTCCAATTTCCCCGTCACCAATCCGGGCGCTTTCAGCCTGCGTTCGGACGGGATGACGGCGCGTACCGTCGGTGTGATGCAGACGATTCCATCGCGAGCGGCGCGCGACGCCGAGCGCGGGCTGGCCGCTGCGCAGATCGATGCGGCGGAAGCTGACCGCACGGCCACGATGCAGACCGTGCAAGAACGCATCGCCGATGCGTGGATCGACGTGTGGGCGGCTCAGCAGAAACGTACGGTGTTGGCCACGTTGCGCAGCGAAAGCGTGCTGGCTGTCCAGGTCACGCAGGCGCGATTGCGGGGCGGCGAAGGCAACGCGACCGACGCGCTGGCCGCCCGTGCCGAAGCCGCCTCACTCGATAACCGTCTGGAAGCGATTGACGCGGATCTTGTCGCTGCCCAAGCCGGCCTGCAGCGCTGGCTTGGTCCGAGCGTTTTCGACCTCGCCGAAGCGCCGGATTTTGGTCAACTGCCGGTCGCGGCAGATCACCTGGAGGAGCGCATCGACCAGCAGGCGCCGATGCAGGCGTGGCAGGCACGCGAGCAGGTTGCTCAGGCGGCGCTCGAGCGGGCACGTGCGGCCAAGCATCCGGACTGGAGCGTGACTGCCAGCTATGGTCGGCGCGCGCCGGGCCTGTCGGACATGGTGATGCTGGAGGTGGGCGTCAGCCTGCCGCTGTTCACGCGCAATCGGCAGGATCGTGGCATCAGCGCCCGGCAGGCACAGTGGGACGCGGTGCAGGCCGACCACGAGGACGCGCGGCGCGCCCAGCGCGAGGCAGTCACACGCGCCGTAGCGACGTGGCAGGGATGGAATCAGCAAATCCAGCGCTACCAGGACACCTTGCTGCCGCTGGATCGGGATCGCGCCACCACGGCGCTGGCCGGCTACCGCGGAGGCGGCACATTGCAGCCATGGCTGGATGCCCGGCGCGACGAGATTGAATTGCGCCTGAGCTATGCCGATGCGTTGGCCGCACGCGCACGGTTGTGGGCTTCGCTTGCCTATCTGCTGCCTTCGGAGGTGACGCCATGAAGCGTCCTTTGGTGATCTTTGCCGCCGTCGTCGCGGCGGTTGCACTGCTCGTCGCCGGCTATCTCGGTGGCCGTCACCAAGCCACCACGGCGCCGGCGCCGGCGCATTCGTCGGTGACTGCGCCGGGCACGGCCGGCAAGGTGCTGTACTGGTACGACCCGATGGTGCCGCAGCAACACTTCGACAAGCCGGGCCTGTCGCCGATGGGCATGCAGATGGTGCCCAAGTATGCCGACGAGGGCGCGGCCGAGGATGTCGTCAGGATCGACCCCGCGACGGTGCAGAATCTGGGTGTGCGCACGGCCCCGGTCGAGCGTCGCGTGCTGGCATCAGCCATCCAGGTGCCGGGCACCATCACCTGGGATCTGCGGCAAGCCATCACCATCAGTGCGCGCACCGATGCGGTGGTGAGCAAGCTTGACGTGCGCGCGCCTTACACCGTGGTCAAAGCCGGCGAACCGCTGGCCCAGTTGCTGGCTCCGCAATGGAGCAGCGCGCTGGCCGAATATGGCGCGCTTCAACAAGCGCAATCGGCCGACGCGAAAGACCTGCGTGCCGCCGCACGGCAACGGCTGCAGGTGCTGGGCCTGACCCCTGCTGACATCCGGGCAGCTCGCCGTGGTTCGGGTGCCGCAATCACCCTGCATGCACCACAGGCGGGCGTCGTCACGACACTGGATGTGCGTGAAGGCCAGCGTGTCACGGCCGGCCAGACCTTGATGACCGTGAATGGCTTGTCCACCGTGTGGATCGAGGCTGCGCTGCCGCAGGCGGCGGCAGGCACGGTGCGCAGCGGCACGCCGGTGGTTGTCACGGTCGATGCGCTGCCGGGTCGATCGTTCCACGGCACCGTGGAAACCTTGCTATCGGATGTGGATGCGATGACACGCACCCAGCGCGCGCGCATCGTGCTTGACAACCCCGACGGTGCCTTGAGTCCAGGCATGTTCGCCAGCGTGCAACTCAACCCGACTCCGGATGAGGCAGTACCGGTGGTGCCGGACGACGCGCTGATCGCGACGGGCACCCACACGCGAGTCATTCTCGCCGAGGGAGATGGTCATTTCCGTGCTGTATCGGTACGCACTGGGCGCGCAGCCGGCGGCTATACGGAAATTCTCGACGGCCTGCATGGGAGCGAGAAAGTGGTGGTCTCCGGCCAGTTCCTGATCGATTCGGAGGCGAGCCTGTCCGGCGCTCTGGAACGCCTGAACGGCACCGCCGACCAACCGGCGCCGACCGCGAGCACGCCCATGCACGACATGCCGATGGGAGACGGCCAATGATCGCCGCCCTGATTCGAGCAGCGATCGCCCATCGCGTGTTCGTGCTGTTGGCTGCCCTGGCCTTGGCCCTGATGGGCATGTTCTCGGTGACGCGCACGCCGGTCGATGCGCTGCCCGATTTGTCCGACACCCAGGTGATCATCCGCACCAGCTACCCGGGTCAAGCGCCGCAGGTGGTCGAGGAACAGGTTACCTATCCACTGGCCACCACCATGCTCTCGGTGCCCGGCGCGACGACGGTGCGTGCCTTTTCGTTCTTTGGCGACTCCTACGTCGATGTGTTGTTCGATGACAGCACCGATCTGTATTGGGCGCGCTCGCGCGTGCTCGAATACCTGAGCCAGGCACGCGATCAACTGCCGGCCGGCGTTACGCCCGCCCTTGGTCCCGATGCCACGGGACTCGGCTGGATCTACGAATACGCGCTGGTTGATCGCACCGGTCAGCACGATCTTGGCCAGTTGCGTGCGCTGCAGGACTGGTTCCTGCGCTATCAGCTCAAGACCGTACCCAACGTCGCCGAAGTCGCCACCCTGGGCGGCATGGAACGGGCGTGGCAGATCGTGCCCGATCCGCAGGCGCTGGCCGCGCGTGGCATCACCGTGGAGCAACTGGTCGATGCCATCCGCAGTGCGAACGGCGCCAACGGCGGTTCGGTGATCGAACAGGGTGAAGCGGAACTGATGGTGCGTAGCGAAGGCTATCTGAAGAGTCGCGCGGACTTCGAAAACGTACCCATCACGACCAACGCCGGCGGCGTGCCGGTGCTGCTGCGCGACGTGGCGACGGTGCGGCGTGGCCCGACGTTTCGTCGCGGCCTCGCCGAGCTGGACGGGCAAGGTGAAGTGGTCGGCGGCATTATCGTGATGCGCACGGGCAAGAACGCGAAGGCCACCATTGCCGCCGTGAAAGCACGACTGGCGGAACTGCAGCGCAGCCTGCCGGCCGGCGTCGAGATCGTGCCGACTTACGACCGCTCGCAACTGATCGACGCCGCGGTGAGCAATCTGTGGACCAAGTTGTTCGAGGAATTTCTGGTCGTGACACTGGTCTGCGTGTTGTTTCTATGGCACCTGCGCTCGGCGCTGGTGGCCGTGATCACGCTGCCGCTGGGCGTGCTGGTGGCCTTCATTGCCCTGCATCTGCAAGGCGTCACGGCGAACCTGATGTCGCTCGGCGGTATCGCGATCGCGATCGGCGCGATGGTGGATGCGGCGATCGTGATGATCGAGAACACGCACAAGCATCTGGAGCATTGGCGTAACGCGAACGACGGCCGTGAACCGCAAGGTGCGCAGCGGTGGTCGCTGGTCGCCGATGCCGCCGCCGAGGTGGGCCCGGCACTGTTTGTGAGCCTGTTGATCATCGCGCTGTCGTTCGTGCCGGTCTTTGCGCTGCAGGGACAGGAAGGCAAACTGTTCAAACCCCTGGCCTTCACCAAGACCTACGCGATGGCGGCAGCGGCCGGGCTGGCGGTGACGCTGGTGCCGGTGCTGATGGGTTATCTGATCCGCGGGCGTATCCGTGCCGAGGGCGACAATCCGCTCAACCGTGGCTTGATCCGCGGCTATCGCCCGCTCCTTGAAGCCGTGCTGCAGCATCCGAAAGCGACCCTGGTGCTGGCCGGTGTGCTGCTGCTTACCGCGCTCGTGCCGATGGCCAAGCTAGGCAGCGAATTCATGCCCGCGATGGATGAAGGCACGTTGTTGTACATGCCCACCGCGCTGCCCGGGCTGTCCGCCGGCAAGGCCTCGCAGTTGCTGCAGTTGACCGATCGCATGATCAAGACCGTGCCCGAGGTTGATCACGTGTTTGGCAAAGCGGGGCGCGCCGACACCGCCACCGATCCGGCGCCACTGGAGATGTTCGAGACCACGATCACCTTCAAGCCGAAGGACCAGTGGCGGCCGGCCATGACGATGGACAGGATCAAGGCGGAACTGGACAAGGCGGTACATGTGCCGGGGCTCACCAACCTGTTCGTGCCGCCGATCCGCAACCGCATCGACATGCTCTCCACCGGCATCAAGAGCCCGATCGGCATCAAGGTGCTAGGCACCGACCTGGTCACGCTGCAGACCGTGGCCGATCGGATCGAGACGGTGGCAAAGACCGTACCCGGTGTCAGTTCGGCGATTGCCGAGCGTCCGACCAGTGGTCGCTACGTCGATTTAGCCATCCGCCGTGACGCTGCCGCGCGCTACGGGCTGACCCAGGAGCGCGTGCAGCAACTGATCGCGACCGTGGTCGGCGGCGATCCGATCAGTCAGACCGTCGAAGGGCGTGAGCGTTATCCCATCGTGGTGCGCTACCCGCGTGCCGAGCGCGATTCCATCGGAGCGCTGCGGCAGTTGCCGATCGTCGCTGCCAACGGTGCACAGATCACACTTGGCCAGATCGCGGACATTGCCGTTGAAGCAGGACCGTCCATGCTGAAAAGCGAGGGCGGCCGGTTGGCCACGTATGTCTACGTTGATACGGCCGGCAGCGATTTGGGCACGGTAGTGGCCAACCTGCAACGCGCGGTGGCGCAGCAAGTCACCTTGCCGCCGGGTACGACCGTGGCTTGGTCCGGTCAGTTCGAATACCTGGCCAGCGCCATGGAAAGACTCAAGGTGGTGGTACCGATTGCGCTGGTGATCATTTTTCTATTGATCTATGCCGTGTTCCGCCGCGTGAGCGAAGCCGCGCTGATCATGGCCAGCGTGCCGCTGGCACTGGTCGGCGGCCTGTGGCTGATCTGGTTGCTTGGGCATGCGGTATCGGTGGCCACGATCATCGGCTTCATTGCGTTGGCCGGCGTGGCTGCCGAATTCGGCGTGGTGATGTTGCTTTACCTGCACCATGCGTGGGAGCACCAACTTGCGCTCGATCCGCACGCCGGCCCAGAAGCGCTTGATGAAGCAATTCGCGAAGGCGCCGTGCAGCGTGTGCGCCCGAAGGCGATGACCGTCGCGGTGATCCTCGCCGGCCTGTTTCCGATCCTGCTCGGCCATGGCGCCGGCTCAGAAGTAATGCAGCGCATAGCCGCCCCGATGATCGGCGGCATGGTCACTGCACCCTTGCTATCCATGCTCGTTATACCCGCGGCGTACCGCCTGCTGGTCCGTTATCGGCTGCGTAAAGCCAGCAAGACAAACGCCACACTTCACTCCAACCCACAAGGAAACTGACCCATGAAAAAGCCATTCATCACCCTTGCGATTACCGCTGCGCTGTTCACCGCTCCGGTGTTTGCCAACCCTCAGCAGATGGATCCGAATATGCCGGGCATGGCAGGGATGCACGAAGCCACACCCGCCGACGTGCAGGGCGTGGGCGTGGTCAAGGCGATCGACACCGCCAAGGGCACCGTCACGTTGCAGCATGAAGCCATCG
>JBIQMK010000028.1:0-20884 GCA_044463365.1 Rhodanobacter sp.
GCGTCATGATCCATCAGCCGTCCGGCGGTGCCCAGGGCCAGGCGACCGATATCGAGATCCAGGCGCGGGAAATCCTGTATGTGCGCGAGCGCTTGAACCGCTTGTACGCGGAACATACCGGTCAGCCGCTGGCGAAGATCGAGCTGGACATGGAGCGAGACCGTTTCATGGACGCCAACGAGGCCAAGGCCTACGGCCTGATCGACGAAGTGCTGGAAAAGCGCGCCGGCGAAACAGTGAAATCGGCCTGATTTCAACAACAAACACCAAGGTCACGAGTAGGGCTCCGCGTCTGCAGGCAGACGCGGAGCCCTGTGGTATTCTCGCGACGCATTCAGATAGACCAGCGGGATCGAAAGTATGAGTGACGACCGGCAGGGGCGTTCCAGCGACAACGGCAAGATTCTCTATTGCTCGTTCTGCGGCAAGAGCCAGCATGAGGTGCGCAAGCTGATCGCGGGTCCGTCCGTATTCATCTGCGACGAGTGCGTGGAACTGTGCAACGACATCATCCGCGAGGAACTCGAGGAGAAGGCCGCCTCGGGGCGCACCCAGCTGCCCAAGCCCCGCGAGATACGTGAATCGCTGGACCAGTACGTCGTGGGCCAGTCGCGCGCCAAGAAGGCGCTCGCCGTGGCGGTGTACAACCACTACAAGCGGATCGAATCGCGCCAGAAGAGCGACGATATCGAGCTGGGCAAGTCCAATATCCTGCTGATCGGCCCCACCGGCTCGGGCAAGACGCTGCTGGCCGAAACATTGGCGCGACTGTTGAACGTGCCGTTCACCATCGCCGACGCCACCACGCTCACTGAAGCGGGCTACGTGGGCGAAGACGTGGAGAACATCATCCAGAAGCTGTTGCAGAAATGCGACTACGACGTGGAAAAGGCGCAGTCGGGCATCGTCTATATCGACGAGATCGACAAGATTTCGCGCAAGAGCGAAAACCCGTCGATCACCCGCGACGTGTCGGGCGAGGGCGTCCAGCAGGCGTTGCTGAAGCTCATCGAGGGCACGCTCGCCTCGGTGCCGCCGCAGGGCGGGCGCAAGCATCCGCAGCAGGAATTCCTGCAGGTGGATACGAAGAACATCCTGTTCATCTGCGGCGGCGCGTTCGCCGGCCTGGAAAAGGTCATCCAGCAGCGCTCGGAGACCACCGGTATCGGTTTCTCGGCGGAGGTGCGCAGCAAGGAGCGCACCGAGAACCTCGGCAAGGTGCTGGCCGACGTCGAGCCCGAGGACCTGGTCAGGTTCGGCCTGATCCCCGAGTTCGTGGGACGCCTTCCGGTGGTCGCCACGCTCGATGAGCTGGACGAGGCGGCTTTGGTGAAGATCCTCACCGAACCGAAGAACGCCGTCACCAAGCAGTTCAAGAAACTGTTCGAGATGGAAGAGGTGGAACTGGAGTTCCGCCCCGAGGCGTTGCAGGCGATCGCCAAGAAGGCGCTCAAGCGCAAGACCGGCGCCCGTGGCTTGCGCACCATCCTCGAACAGGTGTTGCTGGAAACCATGTACGAATTGCCCTCGCTGGAGCACGTGAGCAAGGTCGTGGTGGACGATGCGGTGATCAATGGCCAGGCCGAGCCTTACCTCATTTATCGCGGCAATCTGCAGCAGCGTGTGGCCAGCGACGGCAGCGACGCGGCCTGATCCCTGTCCTGTGGTAAAAAAACGGCCCCGGCGAATTACCGGGGCCGTTTTTTTTGGTACGGCGGCGCGAAAACCTTGTGCACCGCGCCGAATGCCTCCACTTGACGTGTCATGGGCCCCGGCGCAGTGTCAGGGCTAGTGTGTCGATCCACCAGGAACTATTTTTCGATGGCCAAGACCGTCCGTAAAACCGAATTGCTGGATGCGCTCCCCGTGTTGCCCTTGCGCGACGTCGTGGTGTATCCGCACATGGTCATTCCGTTGTTTGTCGGCCGCGACAAATCGATGCGTGCGCTCGAGCGCGCGATGGAAGGCGAACGTCAGATTCTGCTGGTGGCGCAAAAGAGCCCGGATATCGACGATCCGGAGGCTGCCGACCTGCACGCGGTGGGCACGCTGGCAGGCGTGTTGCAGTTGCTCAAGCTGCCCGATGGCACGGTCAAGGTGTTGGTCGAAGGCCAGTCGCGGGTCTCCATCGAGGATTGCCGGGAAGCCAATGGCATGCTGGTGGCGCGTTCGCGCACGATCGAGCCCGTCTACAACGCCAAGGAGCGTGAGCTCGACGTGGTGTCGCGTACGTTGATCTCGCTGTTCGAGCAGCTCGTCAAGCAGAGTCGCAAGCTTCCGCCCGAAGTGCTGGCCAGCCTGTCCGGCATCGAGGAGCCGTCGCGCGTCGCCGATTCCATCGCGGCGCATCTTTCCGTCCGCATGGCCGACAAGCAGAAAGTGCTCGAGACCGCCGATGTGGCGCAGCGGCTGGAATTGCTCATCGGCCTGGTCGACAGCGAGATGGATCTGCAACAGGTCGAGAAGCGCATCCGCGGGCGCGTCAAGACGCAGATGGAAAAGAGCCAGCGCGAGTACTACCTCAACGAACAGATGAAGGCCATCCAGAAGGAACTGGGTGACAACGAGGAGGGCTCCAACGAGATCGAGGAGCTGCAGAAGAAAATCGAGAACGCGGGCATGCCCAAGGCCGTGCTGACCAAGGCGCGGCAGGAGTTCGGCAAGCTCAAGCAGATGTCGCCGATGTCGGCGGAAGCGACGGTGGTCCGCAACTATCTCGACTGGCTGGTCGGCGTGCCGTGGAAGAAGCGCAGCAAGGTGCACAAGGACCTGCGCGTGGCACAGGAAGTACTCGACGCCGACCACTTCGGGCTGGAGAAGGTCAAGGACCGCATCCTGGAATATCTGGCGGTTCAGCAGCGCGTCGCCACGATGAAGGGCCCGATCCTGTGCCTGGTCGGTCCGCCGGGCGTGGGCAAGACCTCGCTGGGTCAGTCGATCGCGAAGGCCACCAACCGCAAATTCGTGCGGATGAGTCTGGGCGGCGTGCGCGACGAGGCCGAGATCCGCGGCCATCGACGCACCTACATCGGGTCCATGCCCGGTCGTATCGTGCAGAACCTGACCAAGGTCGCTACCCGCAATCCGCTGTTCATGCTGGACGAGATCGACAAGATGTCGATGGACTTCCGTGGCGATCCCTCGTCGGCGTTGCTCGAAGTGCTCGATCCGGAACAGAACCACGCCTTCAACGACCACTACCTGGAAGTCGATTTCGATCTGTCCGAGGTGATGTGGATCGCCACGGCCAACTCGCTGAACATCCCCGGCCCCTTGCTGGATCGCATGGAGGTCATCCGCATCCCCGGTTATACCGAGGACGAAAAGCTGGGGATCGCACAGCGGTATCTGCTTGCCAAGCAATTGAAGGCCAATGGCCTCAAGCCCGAGGAATTGCGTGTCGACGAGGAGGCGTTGCGGGACATCGTGCGCTACTACACGCGCGAGTCCGGCGTGCGCAACCTCGAGCGGGAGATCTCCAAGATCTGCCGCAAGGTGGTCAAGGAGCTGACCTTGGGCGAAGTGACCAAGGCCAGGAAGGCGAAGACGAAAAGCGCGAAGCCTTCGAAGAAGACTGTCACCGGCGTCGAAGTGACATCGGCCAATCTGGATCATTACCTCGGTGTTCGTCGTTTCGATTTTGGCCGCAAGGAAATCCAGAACGAGATCGGCCTGGTCACGGGACTGGCCTGGACGCAGGTGGGCGGGGAGCTGCTCAGCATCGAAGCGTCCACCGTTCCCGGCAAGGGGCGACTGGTTAACACCGGGCAGCTCGGCGACGTCATGAAGGAGTCGATCCAGGCAGCGCTGTCGGTGGTGCGTGCGCGCGTGGATCAACTCGGCATCGACCCCGAGTTCCACCAGAAGCTCGACGTGCACATCCACGTACCTGAGGGCGCCACGCCCAAGGACGGCCCCAGCGCCGGTGTGGCGATGTGCACCGCGCTGGTTTCCGCGCTCACCAAGGTGCCGGTGCGTTCGGAGGTGGCGATGACCGGCGAAATCACCTTGCGCGGGCGCGTTCTGCCGATCGGCGGGCTGAAGGAAAAACTGCTGGCGGCGCTTCGTGGCGGCATCACCACGGTGATCATTCCCGAAGACAACAAGAAGGATCTTGTCGACATGCCGGCCAATATCACCACCTCGCTGGAGATCCATCCGGTGCGCTGGATCGACGAGGTGCTCGATATCGCGTTGGAGCGCCCGTTGCAGCCCAGTCAGGCGGTCGATGCGGAAGAGGCCCACGCGTCCAAGGAGGGCGCGCCGGTGGATGACGCGGCCGAGGTCCATTCGCGGACGCATTGAGTCGTCGGAGGCGTCCGTGACGGGCGCTTGTCCATCCGACATGACGGCGGACGGATGCCGAATCGGCATCGTCCGCCGTTTGCTTTACGCGTCGTTTCGTGCGCTGTATTTCCGCGAAAACGCTTGCCATGAGTTGTGTTGCGAAGTTTGGCGACGCACTGGTATAAAGGCGGAACCACCGATTTCATGCCCACCGCGGCGATTCCTGTTGCGACACGGCACCTGGCGCGAGCCAATCATCCAGCTGGCGTTGTTTCGTCGAAAGCGAAACGCGCCGGTCGAAAACTAGGAGTTTCTCAATGAATAAAACCGATCTGATCAACGCCATCGCCGAGAAGGCCGAACTGACCAAGGCCGATGCAACCCGCGCGCTCGAAGCGTTCTTCGAGACCGTGCAGAAGACGCTCAAGAGCGGCGAAGACGTCTCTGTCGTCGGATTCGGTACTTTCACCGTGCGCGCGCGTGCGGCGCGTACGGGTCGCAACCCGCGGACCAACGAAATGATCCAGATCCAGGCGTCGAAGGTGCCTGCCTTCAAGGCTGGCAAGACCCTGAAGGATGCCCTAAACTAAGCGGCTGACGCTTGGTCCCGGGTGCTTAGCTCAGCGGTAGAGCGTCGCCCTTACAAGGCGGTGGTCGTAGGTTCGATCCCTACAGCACCCACCAGAAATGCGGAGCGGTAGTTCAGCTGGTTAGAATGCTGGCCTGTCACGCCGGAGGTCGCGGGTTCGAGTCCCGTCCGCTCCGCCACAGTTCACAAGGGCGCCCGTGTGGCGCCCTTGTTTTTTGGCACAATGCTCCGCCAATGGCGGAGCTGGCCGCCGGGCGGTGCGTGATTGATGCCCTTGTAGCAGCGCGAGGGGACAACCTGGCGTTCGCATCGCGCTCATGCGCCTACAACCACGTTGCAGGAAGATTCCAATGCTGCAGGCAATGCGTAACAAGATGCATGGATGGCCAGCCATCCTCCTTCTGGGCATTTCCGTCTTCGCCATGTCGTTTTTCGGCATGGAAGGCTACCTGACGTCCGGCAACGACACGTCGGTGGCGAAGGTCGGCAAGCATGAGATCAGCCAGAACGACATGCAGGATCGGTTGAACCTGCTGCGGCAGCGCGCCAACGCCGAACAGGGCGATCAGTTCGACACCAGCATTTTCGAAAAGCCGGAGATGAAGCTCCGTGTGCTCAATTCGATGATCGACCAGCAGCTGTTGCTCAAGGCCAACGATGATCTTGGTCTGCGGGTATCCGATCAGGCCGTGCGCGATTACATCGCGTCCATTCCGGCGTTCCAGGTCGATGGCCATTTCGATCCGACGTCCTACAGTGCGGTGCTGGCCAGCCAGCGCAAGACGCCGGAGATGTTCGAAAACGAGGTCCGCTCCGATCTGGCCGTCCAATTGCTTCCCACCGCGATCAACGCCAGCACCATCATCCCCGCCGCCGACGCCGAACGCTTCCTGGCATTGCGCATGCAGCGTCGCGATCTGCGCTATTTCCTGTTGCCGCGTCCGACCACCTCCGACACCACGGTGACCGACGAGCAGATCGACGCCTACTACAAGGCGCATCTGGCCGACTACACGGATCCCGAGCGCGTCTCGGTGAAGTACATCGAAGTGAATGGCGCCGATCTCGCGTCGGAGTCGGCGCCCAGCGAGGAGGAATTGCGCAAGCGCTACGCCGACGAGAAGCAACGCTTCGTGCAGCCGGAGCAACGCCTGGTTTCGCACATCCTCATCGATGTGCCGGCCAACGCCACGCCTGAGCAGCAAAAGGCGGCCCTGGCCAAGGCCAACGAGATTGCCGCACGCGCGACTCCCGAGGATTTTGCCGATCTCGCCCGAAAGGACTCGCAGGACCTGGGCTCCAAGCGGCAGGGCGGCGACCTGGGCTGGCTGGAGCGTGGCGTGACCAACCCGGCATTCGAGTCGGCCATGCTTGCGATGACCAAAGGCCAGATATCCAAGCCCGTGTTGTCGCCGGAGGGTTACCACATCATCTGGTTGCGTGACATTCGCAGTGGTGACGCCAAACCTTTCGAGGAGGTGCGCGACACGCTGGTGAAGGAGGCCAAGGCGGCCGACAAGGATCGGCTGTACAACGAGGTTGCCGGCAAGCTTTCCGACAACACGTACCAGAACCCGTCCTCGCTGGAGCCTGCATCCGAGGCGCTGAAGCTGCCGATCAAGGAAACTGGGCTGTTTTCGCGCGCCGGCGGTGAAGGCATCGCGGCCAATGCCAAAGTGGTTGCGGCGGCGTTTTCGGATGACGTGTTGGCACAAGGGAACAACTCGGGCCTGATCGATCTGGGTGGTGATCACTCGGTGGTGATCCACGTCGACAAGCACCTGCCGTCGACGCCGCGGCCGCTGGCCGACGTGCGCGACGACGTACGCAGTCGCATCATCGACGAACGCGTAGCCAACGATGCGAAGGCGCAGGCGCAGGCGTTGCTGGCGCGCTTGCAGAAGGGCGACTCGATGGAGGAGGTGGCCGCCGCCTCGAAGCTGGAGGTGACCACCGTCAAGGATGCGCTGCGCGTGCAGGCCGATCTGCCGGCACCGATCCGCGATCGCGCGTTCCTCTTGCCGCATCCAGCCGATGGCAAGTCGCAGTACGCCGCCGTCGACATGGACAAGGGCGTCTACGCATTGCTCGCGCTGGACAAGGTGCAACCCGGCGACCTGTCCGGTGTGACACCCGACCAGCGTGAGGCACTGCGCCAGCAAATGGCGCAAGCCTACGGTTCCGAAGCGACCAGCGAGTTGATCGAGATTTTGCGGTCACGGACCGAGATCAAGATCAACAAGGATCGCTTGTGATCTGTCGCCTGGCCTTGCGCAAGGCGGTTGTGATGCAACAGGGAAAGGCGGCCATTGGCCGCCTTTTTCGTGGCTTCGCTCTTCATCAGGCGTGGTCGGCCATCCTCGAAGGGCTGCCCGCGTGGCGAGCAATCGGCCACGCGGCATCGACCAGCGTTCAGTGGGTGCTGCCTACCTTCAGCACCAGGCCGGGCTTGATCGACTGCCCGCGCAGATGGTTCCAGCGCTGCAGCTCGTCGACGCTGACCGAATAGTGACGGGCGATACGCCAGAGGCTGTCGCCGGGGCGCACGGTGTAGTGGCGTGCCGACGCGGAGGGTGCAGCCGAGGCTCCACGGGTCGCGCCACGCGCCGAGAGGGACATGACTTGCCGGCGATCCGCATCTGCAGTGGCGCTTGAAGTTTCGCCGACCAGCGCGGCGCGAAATTGTTGTACATGCCTCGCAGGCAGCATCAGGTAGGAGGCCGCCCGAGTGTCGATGGTATCGCTGCGGAACGCCGCATTGAGATGCTTGAAGCGGTCGACCGACATCCCCGCGTGACTGGCCGCTTCCGTGACCGACAAGGATTGATCGACCGGCACCTTGACCAGTTGTCGCTCGGACGACAGCGTCGGCAAGGTTACGCCGAACCGCGCCGGTTCGCGTATTACACAGGCAATGGCCAGCAGTTTGGAGAGATGTTCGCGTGTCCCGCGATGGACCGGAAGTTCCGGTATGGCCGGCAATTCGGCGGGCGCACCGTGCTTCTTCACCAGTTTGCGTACCGCGAACTCGCCGGCGTTGAAGGCGTAATCGGCGAGCCGCCAGTCGTTGAATTGCTGATGGTATCGCTGCAGTTGCTTCATTACCGCGTGCGTTGCCGCCGGTACGTCCAGACGTCCGTCGTAACTGTCGTCAACGCGCAGGCCCATGGCGCCAGCCGTGGCGGGCATGATCTGCCACATGCCGGCCGGCTGGTTCCGGCGCCGACCCGGTACGGGTTGGAAGTGACTTTCTATCCATGGCAGAAGTACGAACTCTCCCGCGACGTCGTATTGCTCAGCAATCTGTTGCACGTAGGTGAGGCGCGGCAGTGCGGCACTGAGCTGGCTTTCGAATCGGCCTGGATTGCGCGTGTAGGTGCGGGCCCAGGCGGTGATCGCCGGATCGGCCGCGCAATCGGCCATCGCGAAACGGCTGCGCAACTGTTGCCACACATCGGCCTGCGCCGGTGTCGCGGTTTCCGACGGCGGGAGCAGGCGGCTGCCATCCGGGGCGATCGGTGTGGTGACCACCGGGTGATGCGCTTTTTGCGAAGGGCCGGTGGCGCAGGCCGTCAGCACCAGTGTCAGCGTGAAGGGAAGTAGCCGCCGATTCATGCGGCGAACGTGTTCTTGGCGTGGCGCAAGGTCGCGAAGCGGGCAACGCGGTCGCTACCGCTGCCATGCCGTCCGCACCAGGTCGATACGGTGTCGGTGTCCACGCGCAGGAAGGGATTGGTAGCCAACTCGCTGGCAAGGGAGATCGGCACGGTGGCCAGTCCTTGCGCCCGTAACTGCTCCACCTCCCCGAGCCGGGCCGCGAGGGCGGCATTGGCCGGTTCGACCGTGTGGGCAAAACGCCCGTTGGCCTGCGTATATTCGTGGCCGCAGCACACCAGGGTGTCCTCCGGCAGCGCCGACAACCGGTCCAGCGACGCGAGCATTTGGGTGGGCGTGCCTTCGAACAGGCGGCCACATCCGAGACTGAACAAGGTGTCGCCGCAGAACACGATGCCTGCGCCGACGTAGGCGACATGGCTCGACGTGTGCCCCGGAATGGCGATGACGTCGAAATCGGCCCGGGGCGTCGCCAGCGCGATGCGCTCACCGTCCGTGACGGGATGCGTGGTAGCGGCAATGCGCGGATCATCGGGTGCGTAGACCGGCACGCCATGCTGCGCCGCCAATGCTGCGGCGCCACCGATATGGTCGAGGTGATGGTGTGTCAGCAGGATCGCGTGCAGCCGCAGGCCGTTCGCGGCCAGCGCGTTTTCGACCACAGACGCCTCGCTGGGATCCACCACGAGAGCGTCGCCCGCGTCATCGTGCAGAAGCCAGATGTAGTTGTCGGAAAGCGCCGGCAAGGGGATCAGGTGCACGATGAACTCCAAGGTGTTGGGTGATCCGGAAAAACCGATGAATGAAGCCTTCCGCGGCGTGGAACGCCCGACTATAAGCGGGCGTCGGCGGCATCTCGTTAGCCTGGCGTTAAATGGCTCTCGCTGTTCAGTTGCTCCAAGGGCATCGCCGCCGGCAAGGGCGCCAGCAGCTACACTTCGGTAAATGAGTCGGGATGTGCGCATGCTCCATCGAGATCAGCGGATCTATGCCAGCGCGCCCTTGAGGCAGCTGGCGGATGAGCAGACGCGTGCGATGCTGCCGGATATCCAACGCAGCGCCGGCACCCGGGCGTTGTCGCTGGGCGTGTCCGTCGATGTCGAGGTTCCTGCCTCGCCGATGATCGGCGGCTGGGTGCGGATGTGGATTGCCGCCGACGGCTATCGCGGTGATGTCTGCGCCACCACCGATGCACCGTTGCCCTTCCTGGACGAAGCTTTCGATGTGGTGTTGCTGCGCCACGCCCTGGAAGTCGTGGCCGAACCACCGGTTCTGCTGAACGAGGCCATGCGCGTGCTGGCGCCGGGCGGCGTGCTGGTATTGACCGGGGTGCATCCCGTGAGCGGTTGGACGCCCTGGTTCTACTGGCGCTCCCGTGGCCGGCAGGTGCTGCGGTTTCCCGGCCAACTCGGCAAGCGGCTGGAGCGTCGCGGACTGGAGATCGAATGGGCACGGCGGGTGGGGCCGGCGTGGCCCGGCGACACGGTCTCGCGCGCCGGACCGTTCAACCTCTGCGGCGGGGGCTATGTGCTGATGGCACGGAAAAGGTGTCGCAGGGCGACGCCGTTGCGCATACTTCCGGCCCGGCTGCGCGTGGCCGGTGGAAGTCTTTCACCCGGTACGCGACGCAGTGCGGTTTTCTGATCAACGCCATAGCGAGTGACGATGAGCGAAGTGGAAGCATTTACGGATGGTGCCTGCCTGGGCAATCCGGGACCCGGTGGCTGGGCGGCCTTGCTGCGGGCGAAAGGCGGCGAGCGCATGATCGCCGGTGGCGATCCGGCCACCACCAACAATCGCATGGAACTGATGGCGGCCATCGGTGCGCTGGAGGCGTTGAAGCGGCCGTGCCAGGTCGTGCTCACCACCGATTCCCGCTACGTCATGCAGGGCATCGAGCAGTGGATGCCGAAATGGGTGGCCAACGGCTGGCGTACCGCGGACAAGAAGCCGGTGAAGAACCAGGATCTGTGGCAGCGCCTGTCGGCGGCGGTGGCGACCCATCAGGTGCGCTGGCAGTGGGTGCGCGGGCACAACGGCCACGCGGAGAACGAACGGGTGGACCAGGCGGCACGCGAGCAGGCCGAGCTGTTGCGGGTAAGCGCATGAGACAGGTCGTTCTCGATACCGAGACCACGGGTCTGGAAGTCCGTCAGGGTCACCGGCTGGTGGAAATCGCCTGCGTGGAGATGATCGAACGCCGACTCACCGGTCGCTACTACCAGACCTATCTCAACCCCGACCGCGCCATCGACGAAGGCGCACGCATGGTCACCGGCATCGAAGGCGCGTTTTTGCTGGACAAGCCCCACTTCGAGGACGTGGTGGAGGAATTCCTGGCGTTCATCGACGGCGCCGAGTTGATCATCCACAACGCCAGTTTCGACGTCGGCTTTCTCGATGCGGAACTGGCACGCCTGGGCGCGCACGTTGGCCAGATTGGCGACCGTTGCACCGTGCTCGACACGTTGAAGCTTGCGCGGGAGCGTTTTCCCGGGCAACGCAACAATCTCGATGCCCTGTGCAAGCGGCTGGGCGTGGACAATTCGCGCCGTGACCTGCACGGCGGACTGATCGACGCGCAGCTGCTGGCCGACGTGTACCTGGCCATGACATCGGGCCAGGTGGCGTTCGACCTCGGTTTCGAGGACGAACGCGACACGCGCAGCACGACGGTGGCGGCGCCATTGTTGTTGCGGGAGCGGCCTCGCGTGCTGTTGGCCTCGGCCGAGGAAGTGGCGCGGCACCAAGAGCGGCTCGATGCGCTGGACAAGAGCGCCGTCGACGGCGGCTTGTGGCGCAGGCTTGCGTCGCAGGAGATCGAGGTCGTCGAGGTAGGCGTCAGCTGATGCGGGCGAGGATTGCGGTGATGTTGTCATTGCCGCCGCCATCGAGGGCGGCAAGCAGCAACTGATCGACGCATTCCTGTGCGGCCAGGTCCGTGCGTGCCACCAGCCGACCGATGGCAGCGTCGGTGACGTCTTCGGTAAGGCCGTCGCTGCACAGCAGGAATCCCATGCCGGGGACGAGCGTGCCGCGGTTCATGCCGATATGCAGCACATCGCCCGCCGTTACGCCCAGGGCCTGGGTCAACACGTTGCGCTGCGGATGTTGCGGCGCCTGCGCCGGATCCAGTTGGCCCGCTTCCACCAGAGCCTGTACCAGGGAATGGTCATGGCTGATCTGTCGCAAGCCCTGCTGCCATAGATAGATGCGGCTGTCGCCGACCCAGGCGGCCTGGTAGCTGTCGCCCACGATCCGCAAGGCGGCAATGGTGGTGCCCATGGGAAGCCGGTCGCCGTTGCCTCGCGTATGCGCCAGCAGCCGCTCCCCGGCGCCTTGCACGGCTTCGACCAGCCCATGCCCGCGCGTGACCAGATCGACCACGGCGTCGCGCACCAGCGCCGAGGCCACTTCACCGTGCTGATGTCCGCCCATGCCGTCGGCGACCAGAAACAGCCCCAGCGAAGCGTCGGCGTAATAGGTGTCCTCGTTGCGCGTCCGGCGCAGGCCGACGTGGGTAGCGTGTCCGAATTCGATCATGGGCGTCTGGTCAAGCGAATGGATGCAGCATGCCGGATGTGTGGATAAGGCGCAAAGAAAGCGGGGGGCAAGGGCGAGTGTTTGGGATGGGCAGAAATCCGATGGCTCGTTGGTGCTGTCCGCTAGATACGCAAGATCCCCAGGGAGAACGCGCTGCACTGGTTGCGTGACGTCCGCGAGGATTATTCGACCCATCCTTGGGTCGAACCCGTTCGCTTCGCCACGGGGCCAGCCTGCGGCTGTCCAATTTTGTTCCAGACAAAATTGTCGAACCGGGAGGGTTCGTCCAAACCTCCCTCTCCGCCAGATACGCAAAACGCCCCTTGCGGGGCGCTTGGCGTATCTGGCGGAGAGGGAGGGATTCGAACCCTCGGTAGGCTATTCACCTACGCCTGATTTCGAGTCAGGTACATTCGACCACTCTGCCACCTCTCCATAAGGTTCGCGTGGTCTGCGCGAGCCGGCAAGTTTACGCGGTAGGTTTGGTGGAGACAAGCGTGGTGACGCGGTCGATTATCTACCGTGGCCGCGTTCAACCCGCCTTCTTCTTCGCCAGCCGCAACCAGGTATCCACCACCGTATCGGGGTTCAGCGACAGCGATTCGATCCCCTGTTCCATCAGCCACTCGGCAAGATCCGGATGATCGCTCGGGCCCTGGCCGCAGATGCCGATGTACTTGCCCTTGGCGCGGGCGGTCCTGATCGCCATCGCCAGCAGTTTCTTCACCGCTGCATCGCGCTCGTCGAACAGGCCGGCGACGATGGATGAATCGCGATCCAGCCCCAGGGTGAGCTGGGTTAGGTCGTTGGAGCCGATCGAGAAACCGTCGAAGATGTCGAGGAATTCGTCGGCGAGCAGCGCATTGGAAGGCACCTCGCACATCATGATGACCTTCAGGCCGTGCTCGCCCTGGACCAGTCCGTTGCGCTTGAGCACCTCGATCACCTTGCGGCCCTCGCCCAGGGTGCGCACGAAGGGGATCATCACCCACACGTTGTCCAGGCCCATCGCTTCGCGCACGTGCTTCACCGCCTTGCACTCCAGCGCGAAGGCTTCGGCGAAGCTGGGGTCGACGTAGCGGCTGGCGCCGCGGAAGCCGATCATCGGGTTCTCTTCGTGCGGCTCGTAACGCGTGCCGCCGATCAGCCCGGCATATTCGTTCGACTTGAAATCGGACAGCCGCACGATGACCGGTTTCGGATGGACCGAGGCGGCGATGGTGGCGATGCCTTCGGCCAGGCGGTCGACATAGAACTCGACCGGGCCGGCATAACCGGCGATGCGTTCGTCGATCTTCGCCTTCGTTTCGGCGTCCTGCTTGGCGTATTCCAGCAGCGCCTTGGGATGCACGCCGATGTGGCTGGCGATGATCATTTCCAGGCGGGCCAGGCCGATGCCGGCGTTGGGCAGCATGCCGAAATCGAAGGCGCGCTCGGGGTTGGCCACGTTCATCATGATCTTCAGCGGGGCCTCGGGCATGTCGCCCAGATCCGCGGTGATGCGTTCGAACTTCAGGATGCCCTCGTAGATCGTGCCGGTGTCGCCCTCGGCGCAGGACACGGTGACGTCGACGCCGTCGGGGATCAGCTCCAGCGCGTTGCCGGTGCCGACCACGGCCGGCACGCCCAGTTCGCGGGCGATGATCGCCGCGTGGCAGGTACGGCCGCCGCGGTTGGTGACGATCGCCGAGGCGCGCTTCATCACCGGCTCCCAATCGGGATCGGTCATGTCGGCGACCAGCACGTCGCCGGGCTGCACCTTGTTCATGTCGGACAGCGAACGCACCACGCGGGCTTTGCCGGCGCCGATCTTCTGGCCGATCGAACGGCCCTCGGCCAGCACCTTGCCTTTCCCGTCCAGATGGAAACGCTCGAGCTGGGTGGCGTGCGAGCGTGATTTCACGGTTTCCGGGCGCGCCTGCACGATGTAGATCTTGCCGGTGTGGCCGTCCTTCGCCCACTCGATGTCCATCGGACGGTCGTAGTGTTTTTCGATGACCAGCGCCTGCCGCGCCAGCTCCTGCACGTCCGCGTCGCTGATGCAGAACCGGTTGCGCAATTCGGCGGGCGTGTCTTCCGTGCGCACCCGTTCGTCCGCCGCATCGGAATAGACCATGCGCAATTGCTTGGCGCCGAGGTTGCGGCGCAGGATGGCGGGCTTGCCCGCGTTCAACGTCGGCTTGAACACGTAGAACTCGTCCGGATTGACCGCGCCCTGCACGACCATTTCGCCCAGGCCATAACTGCCGGTGACGAACACCACGTCGCGGAAGCCGGACTCGGTGTCTAGCGTAAACAGCACCCCGGACGAACCCACATCCGAACGCACCATCAACTGCACGCCGGCGGAGAGGAACACCTCCTCGTGCCTGAAGCCCTGGTGCACGCGGTAGGCGATCGCGCGATCGTTGTAGAGCGAGGCGAAAACTTCCTTCACCTTGTGCAGCACGTCGTCGATACCGACCACGTTGAGGAAGGTTTCCTGCTGGCCGGCGAACGAGGCGTCGGGAAGATCCTCCGCGGTGGCCGACGAGCGCACCGCCACGGCGATGTCGTTGGCGCCGGCGTCCTTGCACAGCGTGCTGTACGCATCGCGGATCGCCCGCTCGAGATCGGCGGGCAGGGCGGTGTCCACGATCCACTGGCGGATTTCCTTGCCCGCGGCCACCAGCGCATCCACGTCGTCCACGTCCAGCGACGACAGCCGATCCTGGATCCGCTTGGCCAGGCCGCTTTTTTCCAGATATTGCTGAAAGGCATCGGCGGTGGTGGCGAAACCGCCCGGCACCGACACGCCAAGTCGGGACAGGTTGCCGATCATTTCGCCAAGTGAGGCATTCTTGCCGCCCACCTTGCCAAGATCGGTCATGCGCAGCGCATCGAGCCAAAGCACCAGATCGTTCAAAGGGATCTCCTGAGGGCTTTCGTGTGACGAGGGGAGGGGTGCAAACTGACCAGGACGGTCGGCAAAGGAGTGGTATTGTCCGCTGTCGGTCGTGGGCAGCACAAGAAGACCATTACCGTCGTTCCCCACTCCAACTGCATACCAGTCAGTGAAGATACAGTTGGTACAATGATTTGCTGGCTATGTATGGCGCCGATAGAACGGCGATGGCGAACCTGGAGCAGTCGTGCAACGAACCGTTTTCTTCCTGTCCGACTCCACTGGTATTACGGCGGAGACGATCGGCAACAGCATTCTGACGCAATTCGAAGGCGTAACATTCGAGAAGCATCGCCTCTCGTTCATCGATGACGCGCACAAGGCAGAGGCCGCGTCGGTGCGCATCAAGACCCAATACGCGCAAAGCGGGCAACGACCCATCGTGATCAACACGATGGCCGATCCTGCCCTGTGCGAGATCGTCGCCGCGAGCGGCGCGTTGATGATGGATGTGTTCGCGCCCTTCATCGGGACGCTGGAGGAGGAGCTGGGCGCCAAACGTTCCGGTGCGGTCAACCGCGCGCACGGCATGGTGGATTACGCCAAGTACGAGGCGCGCATCAATGCGACCAACTACGCGCTGACGCACGATGACGGCATCGACGTGGATTACGCCGACGCGGATCTGATCCTGGTGGGCGTGTCGCGTTCCGGCAAGACGCCCACCTGTCTCTACATGGCCTTGCACTATGGGGTCAGCGCCGCCAACTATCCGTTGACCGATGAGGATCTGGATCGGCTGGAGTTGCCGGCGCTGCTGCGACCTTACAAGTCGCGGTTGTTCGGCCTCACGATCGAGCCGGCGCGGCTGGCGCAGATCCGCGAGCAGCGACGTCCGGGCAGCAAATATGCGACCTTGCAGCAATGCCGCTGGGAGCTCGACCAGGCCGCCCGGCTGATGCGCCAGGCCGACATCCCCAGCCTCAACACCACGCACGTGTCGATCGAGGAAATCGCCAGCAAGATCTTTTCCCGCTTCGGTATCGAACGGACCATGTTTTGAGCGTTTTGAGCGCAGGAGTTTCGTGACAACGATGAGTGCCGTACTGGACAGCCGAACCAACTTGTTGCCGGGGCGCTTTGGCTTCCTGATGGGGCTTTATGCCGAAAATTACCATCGGCTGACGCGCCTGTTCGCGCCGCAGCAGCTGGCGCCAGGCCGCTACCTGTCCGATGTGGACGACGGCTTGAACGTGCATCTCCACGTGCAGGAATGCCACCCCTACACGCTGGAGCTGGAGCTCACCTACGACTTCGTCGACGCCCACACCGGCCACCGTTCGCCGTCGGCACAGCTGCGCATGTACACGGACGCGCACGTGGCTGAAGCGATGCATTGCCATCCGGGCAGACACCTGTGGCAGGTGCTGGGTCCGTTCGCGCCGGCGCATACGGTGTTCCAGCATCGCCTGCGCATGAACGGCTTCCTGTCGCGCTGGCTGGAATACCTGGCCGAGCAGGGTCATTCGACGGGCACCCTGGTACGGGACCCGGCTGACGCAGCCGAGTGAAAGCGAAGCTGTCGCGCGCACCGGAGAATCGCGCGCAACAAAAAACCCGCGCAAGGCGGGTTTTCCGTTGTGTAGTGGCGGAGCGGACGGGACTCGAACCCGCGACCTCCGGCGTGACAGGCCAGCATTCTAACCAGCTGAACTACCGCTCCACATTTTGTTTGCAGCGTGTTGCGTTCCAGCGTTGCGAGCCAACTTGGCGTCCCCACGGGGATTCGAACCCCGGTCGCCACCGTGAAAGGGTGGTGTCCTAGGCCTCTAGACGATGGGGACAATTCAAGTTGGTGGAGCCAGGCGGGATCGAACCGCCGACCTCCTGCATGCCATGCAGGCGCTCTCCCAGCTGAGCTATGGCCCCGCCGCTGGAAGCCCGAAAGAATAGGTCCGAGTCACATATCCGTCAAGCGTTTTTTTCACATCGGCGACGCATGCGGATGGCGTCCAGCCATTCTGGATCCGGACTCGTGTGCCAACGCTGACGAACGGTGGGCGAGCATTCGTTTAAGCTGGGGAATCCAGCCGGCTTTGAAGAGAAGGCATGCACGAAATCGGTTTCATTCGCGACCTGGCCATGGTGATGATCGTGGCCGGTGCCACCACGATCCTTTTCCAGCGCCTGCGGCAGCCGGTGCTGCTCGGTTACATCCTCGCCGGCGTACTGATCGGCCCGCACACGCCCGGCGTGCTGGTGGCCGACCCGCGCGCGATTGAAGACATTTCCAATCTCGGCGTCGTCCTGCTCATGTTCACCCTGGGGCTGGAGTTCAGCGTGCGCAAGTTGCGCCGGGTGGGTGTGGGGATTCTGGTAGTCGCAGTAGCCGAGGTCGGGCTGATGCTGTGGATCGGTTTTGGCATCGGTGAGCTGTTTGGCTGGAAAGGCATGGATTCGCTGTTCCTGGGCGCGGTCATCTCGCTGTCGTCGACCATGGTGGCCACCCGCATGCTGTCAGAGGGCGGGCAGCGGCATCATCCGTTCGCGCAGTTGGTGGTGGGGCTGCTGGTGGCCGAGGACATGCTGGCGATCATCATGCTGACCTTGCTGACGGCGGTGGCCATCGGCGGCTCAGTGCAGGCCGGAGCAGCCTTCACGCTGATTGGCCATCTTGGCCTGTTCGTGATCGTGGGCATGATTCTGGGGCTGCTGTTGCTGCCGCGGCTGGTGGATTACGTGGCCGGTTTCGGTCGCGACGAAACCTTGCTGGTCAGCGTGCTCGGGATCTGTTTCGGCGCCAGCCTGCTGGCGGCGTGGATGGGTTTCAGCGTGGCCCTGGGGGCGTCCCTTGCTGGCGCGATCGTGGCCGAATCGCGCAGCGTCGCTCGCGTCATGCATCTGGTGGAGCCGTTGCGCGACATGTTCGCGGCGCTGTTTTTCGTGGCCATCGGCTTGAAGATCGATCCTGCGATGCTGCTGCATTACGTCCTGCCGGCACTGTTGATCGCCGGCGCCGTGATCCTGGGCAAGACGGTGGCCTGCAGCGTGGGCATCTTCGCCGTCGGCCACGACGCGCGCACCTCGCTGCGTGCCGGCCTGGGCATGGCCCAGATCGGCGAGTTCTCGTTCGTCATCGCCACGCTCGGGCTGTCGCTGGGCGTGATCAGCGACTTCATCTATCCGATCGCCGTGGCGGTGTCGGTGGTGTGCATGGCGGCTTCGCCGTACCTGAACCGGTCGGCCGACAAGCTCGCCAACGGGCTGAGCCGGGTAACGCCGCGCTCGGCGCGGTTGCTCGCCACCAGTTACAACGGCTGGCTGGCCAATCTGAAGCCGGTCAACGAAAACGCCGTGCTGGCGGCGATCTTTCGCCGCCTGCTGTGGCATATCGGCATCAACGTGCTGCTGGTGGTCACGCTTTTCATGCTGGGGGCCTATGTCAATGCGCATAACTGGGCATGGTTCTCGATGATCGGCATCGGTCGCGAAATGCGCCACACGCTGATCTGGGCCAGTGCCCTGTTCCTGTCGCTGCCAATGCTGATTGCGGTGTACCGCAAGGCCGAAGCGCTGGGCATGCTGCTGGCCGAGATCGGCATTCGCGAACGCTTTACCGGCGCCTATACGCAGCCGATGCGCAACGTGCTGGCGCGCATCATCCCGCTGGTGACCCTGCTGGCGCTGGCGGTGCTGGTCAGCGCGTTGGGTTCGACCATCCTGCCGCCGCGGGGGGTGGCGTTGTCGCTGGCCCTGGTCGGCGTGGTGCTGGCGGTGGTGCTGTGGCGGAACCTGGTGCAGATGCATGCACGCCTGCAGGCTGCGCTTAAAGACACCCTCGACAAACCCGAACGGACGCCGTAGCCCGCTGTCGATGGCGACATGTGAATTGGATGTCTTGGGGTGAACCTTTACCGTTGCCTACGGTCGGAGGTCTGCATCGTTGCCAAGACCGGGCGGGAACCGCACAATGCGGAGCCTGCCTCCATCGGGGAGGCCCGGATGGTGACGCCGGCATATTCCATGACGAGGGAGTTTCGAATGAAGCAATTTCTGCGTCCCACGCTGACCGCCGCTGCGCTGGTCGTTGCGTTGGGCATGACGTCGAGCGTGTTCGCTCAGGCTGCCACCGGCGCCGCCGGCACGGTCGACAAGGCCAAGGCCAGCTACGTGATTGGCTACCAGATGGGCGAGCAGGTGCCGCCGATCATGCGCGACGAGTTGGACCCGACCGCCGTTGCCAACGCCGTCAAGGCCGCCATGCTCGGTCAGAAGCCGACCATGACCGACGATGAAGCCAAGCAGGTCCATGATGCGTTCATGGCCAAGATCCAGGCCAAGTACAAGGTCGAAATGGACAAGCTCGGCGCCAAGAACAAGGCCGAAGGCGCCGCGTTCCTGGCCAAGAACAAGTCCAAGCCCGGCGTGAAGACGACGGCGTCCGGCCTGCAGTACGAAGTGATCACCCAGGGTACCGGCCCGCGCCCGGGTCCGAACGATACGGTCGAGATCAACTACACCGGCAGCTTCATCGACGGCCAGGTCTTCGATGCCTCGTCCAAGCACAACCCGCCGGGCCCCGCCAAGATTCCGCTGGCTGGCGTGATCCCCGGTTTCCGCGAAGGCCTGCAGCTGATGCAGGTGGGCGGTCACTACAAGCTGTACATTCCCTCGACCCTGGCCTATGGCTCGGAGCCGCGTCCGCCAATGCCGCCGAACGCCACGTTGATCTTCGACGTGACGCTGGTCAAGACCGGTCCGACGCCGGCCGGTTCCGGCAGCTAAGACGCCTGTTGTCGCAGGACACGGAAAGGGCGCGAAGCGATTCGCGCCCTTTCTTTTTTGGCCGGGATTCGGGGTTTCGGAGTGGAGTTCGACGCGAAGCTGGCCGCGGCGCGCGAACATTTCCATCGCCCAAGCTTCTAGAATGACCGGCTCACGTTGCAGGAACACCGCGAGATGAAAGTCACGATTTTCGGTACCGGCTATGTCGGGCTGGTCACGGGCGCCTGCCTGGCCGAGATGGGAAACCACGTGATGTGCGTGGATATCGACGCCGACAAGGTCGAGCGCCTGGGGCGCGGCGAGATCCCCATCTATGAGCCCGGCCTGGAGCCGCTGGTGCGGCGCAACCATGCCGATGGCCGGCTGGCTTTCACCACTGATGCCGTGGTGGCCATCGCCCATGGCGAGGTCATCTTCGTTGCGGTGGGCACGCCGCCGGATGAAGACGGCAGTGCGGACCTGCAATACGTGTTGGCTGTGGCGCGCAGTATCGGCGCCCACCTCGATCGCTACGCCGTCGTGGTGAACAAGTCCACGGTGCCAGTGGGCACAGCTGACCGGGTGCGTGCCTCCATCGCGGAGGCCTTGGCCGCGCGCGGAGTGGCGGTACCGTTCGACGTGGTGTCCAACCCCGAGTTCCTGAAGGAGGGCGCCGCGGTGGAGGACTGCATGAAACCCGACCGCATTATTGTCGGCGCATCCGGCGAGCGGGCCGTGACCGTCCTGCGCACGTTGTACGCTCCGTTCAACCGCAACCACGACCGCATGGTGGTGATGGACGAGCGCTCGGCCGAACTGACCAAGTACGCGGCCAACGCGATGCTGGCAACCAAGATCAGTTTCATGAACGAGATCGCCAATATCGCCGAGCGCGTGGGCGCCGATGTGGAACTGGTGCGTCAGGGCATCGGCGCCGATCCGCGCATCGGCCACCATTTCATCTACCCCGGCGCCGGCTATGGCGGCTCGTGCTTTCCCAAGGACGTGCAGGCGCTGGAGCGCACCGCCCGCGGCCAGGGTTACGACGCGCGCCTGCTCGCGGCGGTGGAGGCAGTCAACCACGACCAGAAGGCCAAACTGTTCGAGCTGATCTCGCGGCATTTCGACGGCCACCTGGCCGGCAAGACCATCGCGCTGTGGGGGCTGGCGTTCAAGCCCAACACCGACGACATGCGCGAGGC
>JBIQMK010000029.1:0-20881 GCA_044463365.1 Rhodanobacter sp.
GATCTGCTGGGTGACGCGTTGGGCGTGGCGGGGCAGCAGCACGGCAAGAGCGCGGTCGATGCCTTGATGGCTGAACTGCCGAAAACCAGCGACCCGGCCCTGCGCAACGGCATGCTCGAAGGCATGGCCATGGCGCAGGACCCGGCCGTGCTGGAGCAGGTGCGCGACTTCTCGCTGACCAAGCCGGTCAAGGTGGGCGAAATGTCCCGACTGCTGAAAGAAGGCCGCGATACGCCGGCCCAGCGCGACGCCCTGTGGCAGTGGTTCACCGCGCACTACCAGCCGATCCTCGACCGCACCGGCAGCTTCGCCGGCGGCCGCCTGCCGTCCCTGGCCGGCAAGGAAGGTTGCAGCAAGGCCGAAGTCGACCGCCTGCAAGCCTTCTTCCAGCCGCGCCTGAAAGACGCCGCCGGCATCGACCGCGGCCTCGCGCAAACCAGCGAAAAGATCCAGCTGTGCAGCGCGTTGAAGGAAAAGCAGGACGCCAGCGCGATCCTGCGCTGAGCCACCCTGCATCGATACCGGCGCCACGCGCGCCGGTATCGCCTCAGCCCGAAGGGGCCGCCACCTCATCGCGAGGCAGCGGCCCCTTCGGCACATTGGCATCCAGCCATTCGATGACAAACCGCTCCAGCGCCACCCGCGCTGGCACCTCGATACCCGCCGTTCGCACGAAAGCCGCCGCCTTGATGAAAGCCTGCCGCGCCTGACTACCCGCCTGCCGCGCCGCCGCCTGTTGCTGCCGCAATTGCACGATGTGCGCCGATGGCTGACCGGGCTTGGCGAACTTCTGGTAACGCCGCAACGCATCCGCCACCCGCTCGCCATTCAGCGACGCCTGCACCACGGCCTTGCGTGCCTTCAGCAACTCGATCAGGTCAGCGGCGACAGGCGTGGGCTGACCGACTTCCGTGGAGCGAACGATGTGCGCCAGCAGTGGCGGCAGTGGCGTGGCCGAGACTAGTGGAACGGCCGCGCTCGCGTGTTCCAGATCGCGCAGGAAACCCGCATGGGGGAAGGGCTTTGGCGTTGCCATGGGCGAGTCGATCGATGGGAAACGGTGACGATGCGTCGTCGAGCTGTGGGCTGCAAGGTGGTGATCCCCAGTTCATCTGTACGAGCGGCTTCAGCCGCGACGCTCCCTGAAAGCTGCCATTTGGATGGCGCGGAGAGCTTGCCCTCGTGTATGGGTTAGCGTCCGAAGCTGCATCTATGTATTTATTGGCACGAGGGACCTAAGTGTTCACGTTACTGTCCAAGAGCAACTTGCCAGGGCGGATAAGAACGCTATGACCACATCTTTTCCGCGTGTCCGAGTTCTGCACGCTCCGCCGCATCGGTGCACCGCATGGGGGGAGCGTCAAGATCAGTTGTCCCGGGTCATCGCGCTCGCCGGGGCCCTCTTGATCAACCTGGCGCTCCTGTTTGGCGGCATGCTCTGGCCGACATCTAGGCGTCCGCTATCACAACGCGACGAAACCATGGATGCGCTCGAAGTGCGCTTCATCGATAAATCACTCATGCAGGCACGGTCTCCGGGTGAGACCCCGCCTTCAGCAAATCGTGTGACGAACACGACTGCCGATGTCAGTCGGGCATCGCCGGTCAAGCGCATCCGCAACGTATCAGAGGCGGCAGCCAAGTCACTGGCATCAGCGCCGCATCGCAGCGCGATGCCAGTATGGGACGCGAAGGGGAGCGCCGGGCACGGGGGCGTTGCTAGCTATATCCAAGCGCGACCGCAAGCAAGCACCGACGTGATGGCTCGCGCACGAGGACGCATCAAGTATCGGAGCACGCGCTTCGACCAAGCTTGGACATCCAAGTCTGAGAGCTCGGTGGATACCGTGGTACGTCGTGCTATCGAGCGAACCACCATTCGCTGGACGATAACGCTCCCGCGTAGTTTACGTATCCATTGCGCTGGTGGCCCCGGCACTCCCGATTCGGCTATGAATGCTCTTCCGTTGCTGTCGTTTGGTTGCCACGGTGATCCACCACCGCCACCCGTGGCCTCGGACGCGTTGGCGAGGGTCCAAACGATGGCACCAGCGAAACCTCTTGCCGAGAATCCGCCACCCAACGCTGAGGCGGTCGTAACCGTTGCACCGATCAGGCTCGACAATGCGGCGCTGTGCGCAACCGCGCGCGTCGCACACGCGCCACCATCATCTGGTTGCGAAGTGAACGTCCAGGCAGTCTCACGCACGCCTAACGTGAGCAATTCGTGGTTGCCGGCGCGCGATCCGGCTGCGATTAAAAACCCGGATGCAAAACGCAAATGAATTAATAATTCGGCCAGCCCGCTGCAACAAGACAATCAACCATTTCAAATTTGCCCCGCCCGCGCGTCTAACAGGTCAACCCGGTGTTGCGAGGTGGATCGATGCGCATGGCACAAATGAGTACGGCTGGCACATTGTGGCTGGAGGCCTTGCGCCGCCGCTGGTCGCTGCGGCGGACCGTGGGCGAGAGTCGATGGCAGTTTGTGGTGCGCATGGCTGGCTGGGTGCGTCTGTGCGTTTGGCAGACCCGGTGGCTGCGGGCGCTGGACGCGCGCGAGACGCTACGGCGGGCGGCGCAGGCGGATCCGGGGCTCTACGAGCGTTGGCATCGGCCCTATATTTCGACGCATTTCGATGGCGAGACGCGGCGCCGCATCGTGCGTTCGCACTACGCGTTCGTGATGCGGCGTTTCCCGGCGCGGCTGGGCGAGCGCATTGTGGCGGGCGGCAGCGTGCGGCTGGCCACGCTGCGGCTGGAGGGCGCGAGCGGGGCTTACCTGAGCCTGCGCAAACCATCACGGGGCGAGGCGGGTGAGTTGAGCCTGTTGCTGTTGACGCTGGACAAGCAGGTGCTGGCGTCGTGCATCCTGACGTTCGATCGCTGCGACAGTGTCATCATCGGCGCGGTGTGCGGGGCGGGCCCTCACACGCCGGTCGAAGCGGTGCGCGAGTTCATCCAGGCCAGCCATGGCCTGCATCCCACCGACCTGCTGGTGTCGCTGGTGCAGGAATTGGCGGCGGTGCATGGCTTGAAGCGCATCCGTGCGGTCGCCTCATCGGCGCGTGTGGCGAGTACGGGGCAGGGGATGGACGGCGATGCGTTCTGGCAGCGGCAGGGCGGCCTGCCCGCCGGGGCGGGATGTTACGAAGTGCCGCTGTCGCTGGTGCGGGTAGCGTGTGTCGATGGTCCGCGCAGCCGCCGCGAAAAGCGGCAGCAGCGGGAGGCCTTCCGCGACAAGGCTTGCGCCGCGTTTGCCGCGGCCTTCCGCGTGGCCGACGGGCGTCTCCCCGCCGGCGCGGTTTCGCGTGATGCAAGCACCATCCGCGTACGACCATCGGTTGCCCAGCGACCGGCATCGGAACGCGGCGGCATGCTGGTGGCCGGCCTGTGAAATGCACGCGGTTCGCTCAGGGAAGGTCAGGTCGAATCGGGTTCTTGCTCGTCATTCCTGCAAAAGCAGAAGCGCTTTTCAACAGCCCGAAGCACTGGTCAATCCAGCGCCTTTACGACCAAGAGGCTGGAGGCACTGGATCCCGGCGTTCGCTGGGATGACGAGCAAAATCAGACCTTCCCTAAAAGTCGTAGGTGGCGCTGAGCAGGTACGTACGCCCTTCGCGCACCGGCACGAACGACGACTCGGCGTTGACCGCATACAAGGTGCGCGCGAACAGGTTTTTCATGCCCAGCGTGGCCGACCACGCGTCGCCGTACCAGGTCAGGTTGGCTTCGGCGCTGAGTTGGCCGGGGATGGCGAAATAGCCTCCGCTTTCCACGCGGCCCCGCGTGCGCGAGCGCGCGAACACGCCGCCGGCCACGCCCCAGGATTGCAGCGCGCCGCTCTGGAAGCGGTAGCTGGCCCAGGCGTTCCATTGATGCCGGGGCGCGCCATACGGAAGGCTGCCGTCGTGGTTGCGGATGCGCGCACCGGTGTAGTTGGTCGACACGTCCAGGCCCGGCATGACCTGGCCCTGGAACTCCACCTCCACGCCGCTGTTGGTCTGGCCCGGGCCGGGCACGGCGAAGTGCGGCGGTTCCGGCGAGATGCGGTTGATGCCGTGGTCGAGGCGAATGCGATACCAGGCCGCGCTCAACCTGGCGCGCTGGTCGAACAGCTCCAGTTTGGTGCCCACCTCGATCTGGCGCGACACCGACGGCGGCAGCGGGCGGCCATCTTCTCCCAGCAGCGCGTCGACCTGGAAACCGGTGTTGCTGGAGGCGTACAGCGACACGTCGGGAGCGGGTTTGTAGACCACGCCCAGCCGCGATACCCATTTCGACCGACGCATGGCGGGCGCCGCGCCGCCGGTCAGTTCGTAGGTGGCGTGGCGCACAGTCGCCAGCACGTTCCATGATTCGCCGATCGACAGCTGATCCTGCGCGAAGATCCCGGTGTTGCTGGACCAGGAACCGCCGAGCGGCCGGGTCCGCATGAGCTTGGCGTCTTGCGACGTGGCCGATGGCAGCAGCTTGTCCGGCTGCAGCTCGGCGTTGATCGCCACTCCGGTGGCGATGCCGGATGCGGCGCTGTTGCCGGTGTGGGTGCGGGCATGGTCGATGCCCAGCAACACGTCGTGCACCGGCGCACCCTGGCCGAAGCTGGCCGCCAACTCGTTCTGCAGCGTGTAGAACGTGTCGGCGTAGCGGTAGGTGCTGGCCACCGCCTCGGTGAGGCCGAAGCGCTGCGTATCGGCGAAGGCCCAGGCCTGCCCGCTGCTGTGCTGGCTCACGTATTGGCCGCGGCTGCGCAGGCTCCAGTGGTCGCCCAATGCCTGCTCGGCCATGTAGAACGCGCGCCGGGTGCGAAACCGCGCATGGTCGTCCGGGCTGCCCAGCAACACGTTGAAGGCCGACGACTCGGCCAGCGATGGGCCAAGCAGCACCGTGTGGTCCGGCACCGGCACGCGGTTGTCGACATGCTCGAAACCGAGCAGCAGGTAGGTGGTGTCACCCTGCCAGGCGATGGACGGCGCCAGGTAGCCGCTGCGTTCGCCGTGGTAGCCCTGCACGGTGCGCCCGGCGCGATTGCCCGCGGCGATCAGGCGGTAGCTGAGGCTCCCCTGGCCGTCCAGCGATCCGGCCAGATCGACACCCAGCCGCGTGCCGTCGTACCGCCCGGTGGAGAACACCAGTTGCCGCACCGGCTCGGCCTGCGGCCGTTTCATCACGATATTGACCGAGCCGCCGAAATTGTCGGCCACCGACGCCTCGCCGAGTATCGTCTCCGGCCCCTTCAGCACCTCGACCCGTTCGATGCCGATCAGCGGCGGCAGATCCTCGATGCGCGCCACGCCGTTGGGCATGCCGTCGGTGAGGCCGTTGCCGGTGCCGAACCCGCGAATGCGGAACAGCGGCGGGCCGCCGAAGCCGTCCACGTAATCCACGCCCGCCACGTGGCGCACCACGTCGGCCACTTCGAAGGCCTGGCGGGAGTCCATCAGGTCGCGGGTGACGATGCTCACCGACTGCGGCAGGTCGGCCACGTTCGCATCCGTGCGGGTGGCGCCGCGAGTGGTCTTGCCCATGAAACCCGCGTCGTACAGCACCAGTCCGGAAACCTGCACGGCATCCAGCACGGAGACGATCGGCACGCTGGGCTTGGTGCCGCTGAGCGGGCTTTCATAGGAAATCGCGGGGGTGAAATCGCGCTTGCGAACGACCACCGTGCGCTTGCCGATCACCTCGTAGTCCAGGCCGGTGCCCTTGAGCAGGTGCGCCAGCGCCGCTTCCACCTTGAAGGTGCCGGAGGTGCCCGTGCTGCGTTGCCCGGCGATCGCGGTGCTGGAGGTGAGGATCTGCACGTCGGCCTGGCGGCCCAGCGCCATCAGCGCGCTGGACAGCGGTTGCGGCGGAATCGAGAAGCGGGTCTTGCCGTCGCTCAGCGAGAGGGCCGGCGCGGCGTCGGCACGATCCGGGCAGCCTGCTGCAACGCCCCACGCCAGGCATGCGAGGAGCGCATGCCGCAGCCATCGTGACGTCCGGCGCAGCGTCATCGGCAGCTCCGCGGCGCGCGTCCATCGCCGCGGTGGCGTTTACGGTCCGCCATCTTGCCTGCCCTGCATCGACGCGTGATCCGGTTAGGGTTGCCCGGTGCCCGAAAGCACCACGTGGTCGGCGAACGTGCTTACCTGCACGGGGAAAACATGCGGCAAGGCGCCAACCCAGCTGTCGATGGTAGTGGTGTTGACGGTGCCGGTGAACATCAGCTCGCCCAACTGCGGGTCGGCCAGTTGTATCGGCTGGTGGCTGTAGCGGTTGACGTTGGCCAGCACCGCCGACAGCGGCTCGTTGACGAACTCCAGCCGATGCTGGCGCCATGCCGCGGCGTGCTCCACCGCCACTTCGGAAACGCTGATCGCGCCGGTGGCCGGGTCGTACTCGGCACGCTGCCCGGCCACCAGGTCCAGCCGGCCGGATGAGGCGCCGGCGCCGGGCGATGCGCCATCGGACGGCGACAGCCGCACGCGACCCTCGGTCACGGCCACGCTGACCCGCTGCCCGGTACGCCGCACGTTGAACGCGGTACCCAGATCCTCGATGTGCAGCGGGCCGGCCGTGATCACGAAGGGGCGGCTGCTGTCGTGGGTGACGGTGAAAAACGCCTCGCCCGTCGCAAGATCGACAGCGCGCCGATCGGCGGCGTAACGGGTCGTCAACGTCGATGCCGCGCCGAGCTGGATGGCGGTGCCATCGGCCAGCCGGATGTCGCGGTCTTCGCCCACGGCGCTGGTGTATTGCTGCGATGGGGCGGTCATGTCGAGTCGGCCGCTGAGCAGCCACCAGCCACCCAGCGCCAGGCCGATCACGGCGGCCGCGGCGGCGGCCAGCAGCGGGCGGCGCGCGCCTGCCGCGCGACGGGGCGCGAACTCGTCGATCAGCTGCCGGCGCTGGTCGGCCGGTGCCTTGGCCACTGCCTCGCCCAGCGTGTTCAACTGGGCGAAGGCCTGCGCGTTGGCGGGGTCGGCGGCCATCCACGCGCTCCAGCGTTCGAGCAGGTCGGCGGAGGGCTCGGGATCACGCAACTGGGTCCACCAGATCGCGGCTGCGTGCATGGGGTCTTCCCCGAATCCAGTCGTGTTGGCCATTACGGCGCCTCCGGTGCAAAACAGCGTTCTCGACAGTGCGCCATGGCATGGCTGACGTGGTAGCGGACCATCCGTTCGCTGAGCTTCATCTCATCCGCGATCGCGGCAAACGAGCGGCCTTCCACCACGTGCAGCACGAACGCCCGGCTGGCCTTGGCGGGCAGCTCGCGCAGCGCGGCCTGCACCTTCTTCCACTGCTGGCTGGCCCACAGATGCTGCTCGGGCCACGGCGTGGCGTGCACGTTGTCGTCTATCGGGTCGGGCGGCACGTTGGCGCGCACCACGCGTTTGCGCAGGTAGTCCATCGACTGGTTGATCGCCATGCGGTACAGGAACGCGCGCGGGGATTCCACGTGCGTGAGGTCATTCATCGTCAGCAACTTCACATAGACCTCCTGGGCGATCTCCTGCGCGTCGGTGCGCGAACTGAGACGGCATTGCAGCAACGCCACCAGGGCGTCGTGATGCTCGCGATACAGCGCAGCCACCTGCCCGGCATGGGCGGAAGGGCCGCCTTCGCGCGGTGCCTCGTGGCGGGGATGTTCCATGCGGTACGGACCGTCCATCAGCGGGGTTTCATGGCGCTCGGCTCGGGTTTTCGGCGTCTTCCTGTCAAAGACGTGCGAGCCGGGAGAAGTTGAAATGGCGGGTTTCGGGGCCGGTGGGGATCGCCGGGCCGATCGCCGCGGATTGTATAGGCCGCGGGGCCTCGTCCGAGCCGTGTTCCACCTACACTGTGCCGGCCAGCAGGCACACAGGGAGAAATGCATGCGTCGTCGATCGCCAGGATTGTCCGGCCTCGGGCTGTTGGGTTTGCTGTGGTTGCTGATGGCCGTCCCCTCGCTGGCACAGGAGGTACCGCCGCCGCTGCGCGACTGGCAGGGTTGGGTGCTGCACGACGTGCCGCAGCACGGCTGCCCGTTTCTCGCCAGCGAGATGCCGAACGATGGCAGTTACCAATGCGCGTGGCCGGGCCGCCTGACCGTGGATGCGGACAAGGACGGCGGCCGCTTCAGCCTGGACGTGCACGTGGATGCGCCGAGCTGGGTGGCCTTGCCGGGCGACGCCAGGACCTGGCCGCAACAGGTCAGCGTCAACAAGCAGGCGGCCACGGTGCTGCAGCGCGAAGGCGCGCCGATGCTGTGGCTGGTGCCGGGCGACTATCAGCTGAGCGGCACGCTGCCGTGGGCGGCGCGTCCCGCGCGCCTGCGCGTGCCGGCCACGATCGGGCTGGTGACGTTGCGTGTCGATGGCACGGCGGTGGCGCGTACCGAACGCAACGGCGATCAGCTCACACTCGGTGAGGCGGCCGCGGCGCAGCGTGCGGCCGACGCGCTGTCGCTGCGCGTCTATCGCCGCCTCGGCGATGGCCTGCCGGCCACGTTGCAGACCCAGCTGCAGCTCACCGTCAGCGGCAGTGCGCGCGAACAACTGCTGGGGCCGGTGCTGCCGGCCGGCTTCGTCGCCACCGCCTTGTCCGGCGACCTGCCGGCGCGGCTGGAAAGCGATGGCCAGCTGCGCGTGCAGCTGCGTCCGGGCCAATGGACCGTGTCGCTGGACGCGCGCAGCGTGGCACCGCTGCACAAGGTGACGTTGAAACTGCCCCCGTCGCCATGGCCGCGCCAGGAAATCTGGAGCTATGCCGACGACACCGATCTGCGCAGCACGCGCGTCGAGGGCCATGCCACCGATGCCGCCCAGGCCGGCGTTCCGGGCCAGTGGAGCGAGCTGCCGGCTTTCGTGCTGGATGACGCTGCGGGCCTGGCGATCGAACAGGGCAGCCGGGGCGATGAAGGCGGGCAGGGCGACCAGCTGCATCTGCAGCGGCAGATGTGGCTCGATTTCGATGGCCGCGGCCTCAGCGTCGCCGACACGCTGACCGGCGAACTGCGCCATCACCAGCGGCTGGACGTGGCGGCACCGTGGCAATTGCAACGCGCCAGCGAAGGCGGCGATCCGCTGCTGGTCACGCAAGGCGAACATGGCGCCGGCGGCGTCGAGTTGCGCGATCGCACGCTCGATCTCTCCGCGGGTTTGCGCCTGGCCGCGCACGCCGGTGCGATCCCGAGTGGAGGCGGGGAGGTGGGGGTGGAAAGCAACGACGCCAGCTAGCCCCGGCCGGCCGGCTTTCGCCTGTTGGGCGCGGTCGGCGTGGATCGCTCGCCCGATTCGTGGGTGGCCCGGTGGAGCTTGCTGGATCTGTTCGTGCTGGCGCTGATCGCGCTGCTGGCCGGGCGGTTGCTGGGCTGGCCGTGGGCGCTGCTGGCGGCGGGCTACCTGGTGCTGGCGCAGCACGAGAACGGCGCGCCGTTGTGGGGCATCGCCATCGTGCTGGCGCTGGCGTTGCTGCTGCGTGCGCTGCCCGAAGGACGGCTGCGTGCGACGGCGCGTATCGGCGCCATGGTCGTGTTTGCGCTCACCGTGCTGTCGACCCTGCCGTTCGCCGCCGGCCAGCTGCAGTACGCGTTGCATCCGCAGCTTGAGGTTATGCCGCGCGATTATCCCATACAGGTGAAATTCCTCGAGCCAGCCGAGGTCGAGGAGGCTTTGCAAAACGCACCACCACCCGCCCCGGTAGCTCCACCCTCACAGTCGCGCGCGCGTTCGGCCAAGTCGATGTCTACATCGGCGATGCCGCGGATGGAGTCAGCCAACATGGCCAAGTCCGATGCACGCATTCCTGCGGTGACATGGGACAAGTCGGCCGATCGCATCGACCCGCGCAGCGTGATCCAGGCGGGCGCCGGTATGCCGCGCTGGGATCAGGGCAACAACTACCGGCTCGGTTGGTCCGGGCCGGTGACGGTGGAGCAGAGCAGCCGGCTGGTGATTGCGCCGGCGTGGCTGGTGCGCGTGCTTCGGGTGGCGATGGTGCTGTTGCTGGCGGCGCTGCTGGGGCGGCTGGTGACGGTGTTGGGCCTGCCGTGGCGCGGTCGCTGGCCGCACTGGCGCGGCCGCGGCGTGGCGGGTGCCGCGCTGCTGGCGCTGGCGCTGTTGCCGCACGGCGTGCGGGCGCAGGAGATGCCGAGCCAGCAATTGCTGGATCAGTTGCGCACGCGCCTTACCGAGGCGCCGAAGTGTGCACCGAGCTGCGCCGAGCTGGCGCAGGCGCAGTTGCACGCCAGCGGCGATGCGCTGGACGTCGAGCTGGAAGCGCACATCGGCGCCGCGGTGGCGCTGCCGTTGCCGCAGGCCGATGACGCCTTGCAGCTGCTCGCGGTGGCGGTGGACGGCCGCGCGGATGCGCCGCTCACCCGTGACGCCGGGCAGGTGCTGGTGCGGTTGGATCGCGGCGTGCACCGCATCAGCCTGCGCTACCGCATCGCCGACACGGATAGCGCCAGTCTGCGTTTCGCACCGCGGCCGCAGCGCGTCACGTTCAGTGGCGAGGGCTGGTCGCTGGATGGCGTCGACGGCGGCCGCGCCCTGGGCGACAGCATCGCGCTGCACCGCGTGCGCACCACCGACGACGGCAAGAGCCTGCCGCCCAGCCAGAGTTTTCCGCCGTACGTGCGGCTGACCCGCGCGCTGGTGCTGGGCCTGGACTGGACCGTGCAGAACGTGGCGGAACGCATCGCGCCCCAGCAAGGCGGTTTCAGCACCACGCTGCCGCTGCTGCCGGGCGAGCACCCGCAGGGCGATGACGTGCGGGTCAAGGATGGCCGGATCAGCATCACCTTCAACGCCAATAGCGACACGGTCAGCTGGACCAGCCGCCTGGACCAGACCGCCGCGCTGGCGCTGAAGGCGCCGGCGCTGGGCGAGCGGGCGGAAGTGTGGGCGATCCACGCGGCACCGATGTGGCATGTCGACGCGAAGGGCGTGCCGACCAGCGCCAGCGACGATGGCCTGCTGTACCAGCCCTTGCCGGGCGAAACCCTGCAGCTCGCCTTCAACCAGCCGGTGGCCGTGAAGGGCGACAGCCTCGCCTTCGACAGTGTCGACCTCACCAGTACGGCTGGCGAGCGTGCGACGGAAACGGTGTTGAACTTGCGGGCGCGCAGCACGCGCGGTGGCGAACATGCCATCGACCTGCCGGTGGGCTCCGAGCTGTTGGAAGCGCATCGCGATGAGCAGCCGATCAACCTCGCCGTGCGTGACGGCAAGCTCAGCCTGCCGCTGCTGCCCGGCGAGCACAGCTACCGTTTGCGGCTGCGCGAACCGCTCGGCGTCGCCACCCGCGTGGGCACGCCGGTCGTCGCCCTGCACGCGCCGGTGGCCAACGTCGACCTGACCCTGAAACTACCGCAGGATCGCTGGGTGCTGTGGGCGTGGGGTCCGACGGCGGGGCCGGCGGTGCTGTACTGGTCGCAGCTGATCGTGTTGCTGCTGGCCGCCTGGCTGCTGGCGCGGTTCGCACCCACACCGCTGCGCTTTCATCATTGGCTGCTGCTCGGGCTGGGTTTCTCCGCGTTTGCCTGGAGCGCCTATGCGCTGGTGGTGCTGTGGCTGATCCTGCTGGGCTTGCGTGCGCGTGCGTCGACGGAACGGTTCAACGTGACCACGTTCAACCTGCTGCAGGCCGGTCTTGCCGCGCTCACGGTGCTGTCGCTGATCGTGCTGATCGGGGCAGTGCCGACGGGCCTGCTGGGCCTGCCGGACATGCATGTGGCTGGGCAGGGTTCCAGCGCGTGGAACCTGCACTGGTTCGCCGACCAGAGCGCGAATGCGCTGCCAGGCGCCGGTGTGCTCAGCGTCTCGCTGTGGGCCTACAAGATCGCCATGCTGGCGTGGGCGCTGTGGTTGGCGAACACGCTGATCGGCTGGCTGCGCTGGGGCTTCGAGGCCTGGACGCACGGCGGCTACTGGCGCAGGAACGCGCCGAAAGCCGTCGCGGCACCGCCGCCGCTGCCACCTGCCGCGGGGTCGCCGCCCGATGCCTGATGTACGCCACCTGCTGGCCGATGCCGCACGACAGCTCGGTGACCGCGCCGAGGCCGAGTTGCTGCTGCTGCACGCCGTGCAGCAGTCACGCAGCTGGCTGTTCACGCATGCCGACGACGTACTCGATATGGACGTCCAGACGGCTTATGCAGACCTTCTGGAACGTCGCGCGCGCGGCGAGCCGGTGGCCTATATCACCGGCTCGCGCGGCTTCTGGTCGCTCGACCTGGAGGTGACGCCGGCCACGCTGATCCCGCGCCCGGAGACGGAGCTGCTGGTGGAGCTGGCGCTGGAACACCTGTCGCGCGATTCGGCTTGCGCCGTGGCGGATCTGGGCACCGGCAGTGGCGCGGTGGCGTTGGCGCTGGCCAGCGAGTTGCCGCTTTGCCGCGTTACCGCCACCGATGCCAGCACGGCGGCGCTTGAGGTGGCGCGACGCAACGCGGCGCGGCTGGGGATAGACAACGTGGCTTTCGTGCAGGGCGACTGGATGGCGCCGCTGGGCGATGCGCGGTTCCAACTCATCGCTTCCAACCCGCCGTATATCGAATTGGACGACGCGCATCTGGCGCGCGGCGACCTGCGCTTCGAGCCGGCTACGGCGCTGGCCTCCGGCCACGATGGACTGGACGATATCCGCCGCATCGTGGCCACTGCGCGCGAGCACTTGGCACCCGGCGGCTGGTTGTTGTTCGAGCACGGGTGGAATCAGGGCGATGCGGCGAGGGCCTTGCTGCATCAGGCTGGTTATGACGACGTGTTCACCGCGCAGGATCTGGAGCAGCGCGACCGTGTTTCGGGCGCACGCAATCCGGCGTAGGAGCGCACCGTGTCCACAAGGGACTTCCTTCGGTCGTGCGCGATGCTTTTGACGTTTGTAGGAGCGACTTCAGTCGCGACGCTTTTGGTTTCGTGCGGCCCTAGGGCAAGAGCTTTCGTCTGCCTACGGCAGCCGAGTTACTTTCTCTTTGCGTGGCCACGCACGCGCAGGAAGCGCGTGCGAACAGCGAAGCTGGCCCGAAGGGCGGAGGGCAGGATGCCCGGAGTAAAGAGAAAGTAACCAAAGAGAAAGGCCACCCCACTTGGCGCTTGCCGCCCATCCATGGGCGGCAAGTCCGTGAGGCGAGGTCGGGCTTTTCGAGCGGGCTCCTGCCCGCGCGAAAAGGCGAGTCCATCCATGGACTCGCCCGCTGCGCGGCCTTGTCGACACCGACTCACCGCCGCACAGGGGCCCCGGGTAGAGCAGCGGGCCATCCTGGCCCGCACTCGGTGAAGAGCCGGAGCCAAGCGAGAGCCAAGCGAGAAGCGAGAAGCGAGAAGCGAGAAGCGAGAGCAAAAGCAAAGGCGAAAGCGGAAAGCGGGAAGCAGCGGTTCATCGCCACCCCTCAACCGTTCCCCCTGAGCGTAGGCCGCAGGCCGAAGTCGAAGGGCTGCCCACAACTCACCCTTCGACTTCGCTCGCTGACGCGAGCTACGCTCAGGGCGACCGGACGGTGAGGGCAAATTCCCTTTGGAATCCGTTACGGAGAGCGCTCTTGCTCTTGCAAATCCCCAATCCCGAATTCCGAATCCCTACCCCGCATTCGCCACATGCGCCGCCGTCAGCAGCGGAAACCGCACGTGGATGGCCTCACGGATCTGTGGCAGATCCAGGCCCGCCATGCTCAGCACTTCCTCGCGGCTGCCGTGTTCCAGATAGACGTCCGGAAGGCCCAGGTGGAGGATCGGCAGGGTGATGCCGTTGGCCGCCAGGCATTCGGCCACGGCCGAGCCGGCGCCGCCGGCGACGGCGTTGTCTTCCAGGGTGACGAAGCCTTCGTGGGTCTTGGCCAGCTCCAGGATCATCGCCTCGTCCAGCGGCTTCACGAAGCGCATGTTGACCAGGGTGGCATCCAGTTCGGCGGCGATCACCGACGCCGGCTCCAGCATCGCGCCGAAGCTGAGCAGGGCCAGGCCGTGGCCGCGACGGCGTCGTTGCGCCTTGCCGATGGGCAGGGTTTCCAGCTCATGGTGAACCGCCACGCCGGAGCCCACGCCGCGCGGGTAGCGCACGGCCGCGGGGCCGGGGTGCTGGTACGCGGTGGTCAGCATCAGGCGGCATTCGTTCTCGTCGGCCGGCGCCATGATGACCATGTGCGGCAGGCAACGCAGGAAGGTGAGGTCGAAGCTGCCCGCGTGGGTGGCGCCGTCGGGGCCGACCACGCCGGCGCGGTCGATGGCGAAGGTCACGTCCAGGTTCTGCAGGGCCACGTCGTGGATCGCCTGGTCATAGGCGCGCTGCAGGAAGGTGGAGTAGATCGCCACGACGGGTTTGGCGCCTTCGCAGGCCATGCCCGCGGCCAGCGTCACCGCGTGCTGCTCGGCGATCGCCACGTCGAAATAGCGCTCGGGGTATTCCCTGGAGAAGCGCACCAGGCCCGAGCCCTCGCGCATCGCCGGGGTGATCGCCAGCAGGCGTGCGTCGGCCGCTGCCATGTCGCACAACCAGTCGCCGAAGATGTCGGTGTAGGTGGGCTTGGCCGCCGCGGCTTTCTTGGTCAGGCCGGCCTGCGGATCGAACGGCCCCACCGCGTGGTACTTGATCTGCGCCTGCTCGGCCGGCGCGTAGCCCTTGCCCTTGGTGGTGACCACGTGCAGCAGCTGCGGGCCGGGCAGTTGTTTCACCGTGCGCAGCGCCTGCAGCAGCTGCGGCATGTTGTGGCCGTCGATCGGGCCGGTGTAATGGAAACCCAGTTCCTCGAACAACGTGCTGGGCACGAACATGCCCTTGGCGTGCTCCTCCCAGTTCTTGAAGAAGCGGCCGAAGAACGACTGCTTCGGGATCGCCCGCTTGGCCCGCTCGCGCCATTCGTTGAGCCGCTGGCTGGCCATGGCGCGGGCCATCATCTTGGTCAGCGCACCCACGTTTTCGCTGATCGACATGCCGTTGTCGTTGAACACCACCAGCATGTCCGGCTCCACGTCGCCGCCGTGGTTGAGCGCCTCGAACGCCATGCCGGCGGTCATCGCGCCATCGCCGATAACGGCCACCACCTTGCGATGGTCGCCTTGGCGCTGCGCCGCGATGGCCATGCCCAGCGCGGCCGAGATCGAGGTGGAGGAGTGGCCCACGCCAAAGCTGTCGTATTCGCTCTCGGCGCGGCGCGGGAAGGGCGCCAGCCCGTCCTTCTTCTTGATCGTGGTGATGCGGTCGCGGCGGCCGGTGAGTATCTTGTGCGGGTAGCACTGGTGGCCCACGTCCCACACCAGCCGGTCGTGCGGCGTGTCGAACACGTTGTGCAGCGCCACGGTCAGCTCCACCACGCCCAGGCCGGCGCCGAAGTGGCCGCCGGAGCTGGCGACCGACTCGATCAGGTACTGGCGCAGTTCGTCGGCCACGGCGGGCAGCTCGTCGTCGCTGACGCGGCGAAGATCCGCCGGTGAGTCGATCGCGGCGAGGTGGGGGAAACGGGAGAGATCGTTCATCCGCGTATTGTTGGGCCAGCGGCGAGGGGGAGCAAGCATGGCGCCGTGAAAATGGCGCGCCGCGGGCGGCGCGTGCACATCCGCCACACAGACGGGGCGGGATGCTGGCGACGGTCCAGGCACAGGTAGTCCAACATGGGCAAGGTCTCGCAATCATTCCGCCATTTCGCCGAGGCGACGGCGCGCTATTCAGGCAAACCGGGCGCCTTCCTGCTCGCCGCCGGCATGATCGTGGTGTGGGCGGCCACGGGGCCGCTGTTCGGCTTCGGCGACACCTGGCAGCTGGTGATCAACACCGGCACCACCATCATCACCTTCATGATGGTGTTCCTGATCCAGAACAGCCAGAACCGCGACAGCGCGGCGCTGCAGATCAAGCTGGACGAGCTGATTCGCGCCACCGCGGCGCACAACGGCCTGCTGGACGTGGAAAACCTGGACGAGGACACGCTCGAACGCATCCGCGAGAACTACCGCAAGCTGGCCGCGCGGCGGAAGGAGGAAGCCACCCGATCGCGCGAAGGAAAGAAGGTGGAGGTGGAGCAGGAACAGACGGAAGCCTGCGAAGAGATGAAGGAGATCGATCGCGAGTTGCGCGAGCAGCGCCAGGCCGCCGAGGAGGAAAAGAAGGCCGCCGAAGCCGCCGCCGAAGAGAAGCCGGCCAGCTAGCCAGCCGGCGCCTCGGCTACCGGATCGTCATGCCGCGTTCGCTTCCGCCATCAGTCCGCGCCGGCTGCGCGGCAGGTGGCTCACCAGAAATTCCATCTGGTCGGCCAGGATGTTGCGGTTGGACAGGATCAGATGCTCCACCCAGCTGGGCCGGTACGGCACCGCCAGCAGCGGCATGTTGGCCTGTTGCGGCGTGCGGTTGCTCTTTTTCAGGTTGCAGGCCACGCAGGCGCTGACCACGTTCTCCCATTCGTCCTTGCCCTGGCGCGACAGCGGCAGCACGTGGTCGCGGGTGAGCTCGGCGCGGGTGAAGTGCTGGCCGCAGTAGAGGCACAGGTGCCGGTCGCGCGCGAACAGGGCGGTGTTGGTCAGTGCCGGCGCCGGGTCCACCGCGTGGTCGCGGCAGTGGCCGGTGCTGGCGATGATGGGGTGCAGGTGCAGCAGGCTTTGCACGCCGCGCAGGCGGTTGATGCCGCCGTGCACGGTCAGGCAGGGATCGCCCAGGGTCCAGGCCACGGCTTCGCGGACATACAGGCAAACCGCGTCCTGCCAGCTGATCCAGTCCAGGATGCGGCCGGAAACATCCAGCGACAGCACGCGGGTCGCCTGGAGGTCGGGTCGGTTCTGTACTTCCATCAGCATGTACGGGTTCCTTCAGCGGTAGCGAAAGAGCGTTTGCGCGATGCAGATGGCGGCCAGCATAGACCAAATCCTCCTTCCGCCGCGCGCAAGCTGCTGTCCCTACAAGGACTTGCCGCGATTTCCCGGTGTGCATCGGCGCTGATATAGTTGCCCATCAACACAGACCCGCGCCGGGTTTGGGAGGGGGAGCTTCGGTGGCGACCCCGGCACGGCGGGGCTAGAGGTAAGCAACGTGGCTGAAGTCCTTTTCTACGAGCGTCCGGTTCCGCTCAATCGCAACGCGCACAAGGATCTGCGCCTGAAGCCGCTGGAGAGCCTGAAGTTCGCGCTCAACGCGCACTCGGTGCCCTTGACCGGTGCGGAATTCGCGGTGGCGGCGCGCGACCTGATGATCGTGTTCGGCGGCAAGACCATTGCCGAGGCCGGCCCGATGGCGGTGCTGGGCCTGCGCGAGAACGAGAACCTCTATGTGGACGCCGAGGGCAAGTGGGAGAAGGACACCTACATCCCCGCGTTCGTGCGCCGCTACCCGTTCGTGCTGGCGGAGAAACCGGCCGGCGCCGAAGGCGACGATTTCACCGTGTTCCTGGACGAGGCCTACAGCGGCTTCAACACCAGCGAAGGCGAGCGCCTGTTCCAGGAGGACGGCAGCAACAGCGAGATGCTGACCAAGGCGGTCGGTTTCCTGGGCGAGTTCCAGGACCAGGTGTCGCGTACCAGGTGGTTCATGGAGCAGCTCGTCAAGCACGACCTGCTGGAGTCGCGCAGCCTGCGGCTGGAGAAGGGTGGCAAGACGATCAACCTCAACGGCCTGTTCATGGTCAACGAGGACAAGCTGCGCGCGCTGGACGCCACCGTCACGCAGGAGCTGCTGGTCAGCGGCGCGATGGGCTGGATCTACGCGCACCTGGTTTCGCTGATCAACATCGATCGCGTGGCCCAGCGCCTGAGCCTGCGTGAGCAGGCCGAAGCGGCCAACAAGACCACCAACTGAGCGACCGCATCCCCACCCGCGGGAAGTAACAGGCCTTCGTTTCCCCCGCTTGCGGGGGAAGCTGCCCGCAGGGCTGAAGGGGGCGGTCCTCGGCTGTCGTGAAGCAACAGCAGCGCGGCCTTGCCGCGCACCCCCATCCGCCTTCGGCACCTTCCCCCGCAAGCGGAGGAAGGAACGGCAGGCTTTCGCTTCCCCCGTTTGCGGGGGAAGCTACCCGCAGGGCTGAAGGGGGTGCTCTTCGGCTGTCGTGAAGCAACAGCAGCGCGGCCTTGCCGCGCACCCCCATCCGCCTTCGGCACCTTCCCCCGCAAGCGGGGGAAGGAAGGGCAGACTTCGCTTCCCCGCTTGCAGGGAACGGAACAAGCGGCCTTTCGTTCCCTGCGTAGCAGAACAGCAGCGTTGTCTGGCAGCGCTCAGCCTACGGGCTTGGCGAGCCGCAACAGGTCCGTCGCATAGCCCGCCGCCGCATACAGCGCCCGCGCGCGCTCGTTGCCGGGGAAGACCGCCAGCGTCAGCAGCCGGCAATCGTGTTCCGCCGCCCACGTTTCGGCATGCGCAAGCAGGGCCTTGCCCACGCCCGTGCCCTCATGCCGCGAGGCGACGGCCAGATCCGAAATGTGGCAGTTGCTGTGACCGGTGAAGAAATCCACCGTGCGTTGCAGATGGATGAACCCGGCCCGCTCGCCGTCGGCGTCCTCGGCCACGAACAGGTAGCTGTTGGGTGGCTGGTCGTCCAGATGCCGCAGCAGGTCGCGGCGGATCCCGCCGATGCATGCCTCCCGGCGCCGCCACGGCGGCAGCGTGAAATTCACGAAGCGGGTGACCTGCGCAAGGATGAACTCACCGTCTCCCTCTTCGGCCAGGCGGATCAGCAAGCTGGTGTCGGTCATGGGTCGATCAGGCGGGACTGAAGCTGTCGTTTCTACACCTTGCCGCCGCAGCGCGGTAGCCCGAACGGTGTGGGTTATCTTGAAAAGCCGCTGCCGCGACGGATCGTGCGGTGGATCACCGAAACCCACCCAGCCAGGGAGCTCTTCATGTCGACCACCCGCCGCCTCCACATCAAGCCCGAAGCCGACACGGCGTTCTCGCAAGGCCTGGCCGACATCCAGCGCGACCTGAAACTGCCGTCGGCGTTTCCGCCGGAGGTGGAGGCCGCCGCGGTTGCCGCCGCCGCCCAGCCGCGCTGGCCGGCGCTGGATCGCAGCGAGATCGCCCTGGTCACCATCGACCCGGCAGGCGCGATGGATCTGGACCAGGCCATGTACGTGGAGCGCACCGAGGGCGGTTACCGCGTGTACTACGCGATTGCCGATGTGGCCGCCTTTGTCAGCGCGGGCGACCCCATCGATCTGGAAGCGCACCGGCGCGGCGAAACGCTGTATGGCGGCCAGAGCAAGATTCCGCTGCACCCCAAGGTGCTGTCCGAGGACGCCGCGTCGCTGCTGCCGGATCAGCTGCGCCCCGCGTTGTTGTGGACGATCGAGCTGGACCACACCGGCGAGGGCATCGCCGTCGACGTGCGGCGGGCCAAGGTGCGCAGTCGGGCCAGGCTTGATTACGACGGCGTGCAGAAGCTCATCGATGCAGGCACGGCCGACCCGATGTGGACGGTGCTGCGCGAAATCGGCGAGCTGCGCCGCCGGCGCGAGGTTTCCCGTGGCGGCGTCAGCCTGCCGCTGCCGGAGCAGGAGGTCGGCGTGGTGGACGGTCGATGGGAGCTGGCCTTTCGCGCGCGCCTGCCGCTGGAGGACTGGAACGAGCAGATCTCGCTGTTGACCGGCATGGCTGCCGCGCATCTGATGGTGCAGGCCGGGGTCGGCATCCTGCGCACGCTGCCGCCGCCCGATCCACGCTCGATCGAACGCCTGCGCGTGACGGCGCGGGCGCTGGCCATCGACTGGCCGGCCGCGCTCGATTATCCCGGCTTCATCCGCTCGCTGGAACCGACCAGAAGTCTGCACGTGGCGATGCTCACCGCTTGCACCAGCGTGTTGCGCGGCGCCGGCTACGCCGCCTTCAGCGGCACCGTGCCGGAGCAGTCGATGCATTCGGCGCTGGCCGCGCAATACACCCACGCCACCGCACCGTTGCGGCGTCTGGTGGATCGGTACACCGGCGAGATCTGCGTGGCCTTGTGCGCGGGACAACCCGTGCCGGCATGGGTGCTGGCGGCGCTGCCCGGGCTGCCGGCCACCATGCAGGCCTGTGGTCATCGCGCCGGTCAGTACGAAAGCGCGGTGCTCAATCTGGCCGAAGCGGTGGTGCTGGCGCCGCGCGTGGGCCAGGTATTCCCGGGGGCGATCGTCGAGGTGGACCACGACGACCCGCGCAAGGGCACGGTCATCGTGCGCGAGCCGGCGATCGAGGCGACCGTTTCCGCCATGGCCGAGCTGCCATTGGGCGCCGACGTCGAGGTGAGCCTGGTCGAGGCCGATCCGGTCAGGCGCGCGACACGTTTCGAATGGGCCGGCTGAGCGAAGCTCAGGGCCTGTGAAAATTCAGGCCAAGGATGGAAGCACCATGCCGTTCCTTCCCCCGCTTGCGGGGGAAGGAATTGAGGACGGAAGCGGCAGCGCGAATCAGGCGATATCAGGCAGGGTCAGCACGCCGGCCTCGATTGCCGCCTTGTGCATCAGCGTGCGCGGCAGGAGGCGGGCGAAGTAGAACGCCGCGGTGTCGCGTTTGGCCTGCTTGAACGCGGCGGAATGCGAACCGGCTTCGGCGGCCACCACGCTGCGCGCCCACAGGTAGGCGAGGGTGACGTAGCCGGAGTAATACAGGTAATCGGTCGCCGCAGCGCCGAGTTCTTCCGGATTGGCCGCCGCGCGCTGGGCCAGGCTCACGGTGAGGTCGCTCCATTCCTTCGCGGCGACGGCCAGCGGGCCGATCAGGCTGCGCAGCGATTCGTCGGCGCTGTGCTGCTGGCAGAACGTGCTGATCTCCTGCAGGAAGTGCTTCGCGCCCACGCCCTGCAACTGCAGGATCTTGCGGCCCAGCAGATCGGCCGCCTGGATGCCGGTGGTGCCTTCGTACAAGGTGATGATGCGGGCGTCGCGCACGAACTGCTCCATGCCGTTCTCGGCGATGTAGCCGTGGCCACCGTAGATCTGCAGCGCTTCCTTGGTGCACTCCTGCG
>JBIQMK010000030.1:0-19921 GCA_044463365.1 Rhodanobacter sp.
CGGCAGCAGCGCATCGACCGTCGGCTTCTGCACCATCGTGTTGACGAAGTCGTTGTAGGCGAGGAACACGCGATCCAGCCCGTTGGCCTGGTACGCGTCCATCATCACCTTGATCACGCCCACCAGCTGCTCCAGCTTCGGCTTCTCGCCCAGATGGGTCACGCTGCCGACCAGGTTGACGCCCTTGAGCCGGCGGAAGAACGCCACCGCCTTCTGCCCGACCGCCACCACGTCCACCTGCACGCCCTGCTTCTGCCACTCGGCGATCGCCGGCAGCAGGCGGCGGAACAGGTTGGAGTTGAGGCCGCCGCACAGGCCGCGATCGGTCGACACCACGATGTAGCCGACCCGCGCCACGTTGCTACGCTCGATCAGGAACGGATGGCTGAAATCGGTGCTGGCCTGGGCCACGTGCGCGATCACCTTGCGCATGGCGCGGGCATACGGGCGCGAGGCCTTCATCAGGTCCTGCGCACGGCGGATCTTGGCAGCCGAGACCATTTCGAGCGCACGCGTCACCTTGCGCATGTTCTGCGTGCTCTTGATCTTGGTTTTGATTTCGCGTCCGCTGGCCATGCTCTACTCGCTCGCTGTGCTCACTCGTGGGAATCGGGAATGGGGAATCGGGAATGGTTCAAAGCGGAGCGCGATGCGCCGGTGCTCTTCCTATTCCCGATTCTCGATTCCCTGTTCCCGGCTTCTCTCACCAACTACCGGTTTTCTTGTACTCGTCCAGCGAGGCCTTGAACGTGGCTTCGATGTCCTTGTCCCAGTTGCCGGTGGCGACGATGGTCTTCATCAGGTCGGCGTGGTTCTGGTGCATGAAGGCGTGCAGGCCCTTCTCGAACGGCAGCACCTTGTTCACCGGCAGGTCGTCCAGGTAGCCCTTCTCGGCCGCGTACACCGACAAGGCCAGCTCGGCGATCGACAGCGGCGCGTACTGGCCCTGCTTCATCAGCTCGACCACGCGCTGGCCACGGTCCAGCTGGGCGCGGGTGGCCGGGTCCAGATCCGAGGCGAACTGCGCGAAGGCGGCCAGCTCGCGGTACTGCGCCAGCGCCAGCTTCACGCCGCCGGACAGCTTCTTCACGATCTTGGTCTGCGCGGCGCCGCCGACGCGGGACACCGAGATACCGGCGTTCACGGCGGGACGGATACCGGCGTTGAACAGGTCGGTTTCCAGGAAGATCTGGCCGTCGGTGATCGAGATCACGTTGGTCGGCACGAACGCGGAAACGTCGCCGCCCTGGGTCTCGATGATCGGCAGCGCGGTCAACGAACCGGTCTTGCCCTTCACTTCGCCGTTGGTGAACTTCTCGACGTAGGCTTCGGACACGCGCGAGGCGCGCTCGAGCAGACGCGAGTGGAGATAGAACACGTCGCCCGGATACGCCTCACGACCCGGCGGGCGCTTCAGCAGCAGCGAGATCTGGCGATACGCCACCGCCTGCTTGGACAGATCGTCGTACACGATCAGCGCGTCCTCGCCGCGATCGCGGAAGTACTCGCCCATCGCGCAACCGGCATACGGCGCCACGTACTGCAGCGCGGCCGACTCGGAGGCCGAGGCCACCACCACGATGGTGTGCGCCAGCGCGCCGTGCGCTTCCAGCTTGCGCACCACGTTGGCCACCGACGAGCGCTTCTGGCCGATCGCCACGTAGATGCACTTAACGCCCGAACCCTTCTGCGCGATGATCGCGTCGATCGCCACCGCGGTCTTGCCGGTCTGGCGGTCGCCGATGATCAGCTCGCGCTGGCCACGCCCGACCGGGATCATCGCGTCGATCGACTTGTAGCCGGTCTGCAGCGGCTGATCGACCGATTTGCGCCAGATCACGCCAGGGGCCACTTTTTCCACCGCCGCATTGAGCTTGGCGTTGATCGGCCCCTTGCCGTCGATCGGGTTGCCCAGCGCGTCGACGACGCGGCCGAGCAGCTCCGGACCCACCGGCACTTCGAGGATGCGGCCAGTGGTCTTGGCGGTGTCGCCTTCGCGCAGGTGCTGGTATTCGCCCAGCACCACGGCGCCGACCGAGTCGCGCTCCAGGTTCAGCGCCAGCGCGAACGCGTTGCCCGGCAGCTCGATCATTTCGCCCTGCATCGCGTCGGCCAGGCCGTGGATGCGCACGATGCCGTCGGACACGCTGATGATCGTGCCCTCGTTGCGCGCTTCCGCACCGAGCTTGAACTGCTCGATGCGGCTCTTGATCAGTTCGCTGATCTCGGACGGATTCAGTGTAGTGCTGGACATGGTTGCCTATCCCGGATTTGAATTCTTTTCTGAAGAGTCGGCCATGGATGGCCGGTTTTTGCTCTTCGCGAAATGGACTTCGCGTTTAATCAATTCGTCCGACCATCGATGGCCGGCCTTGCGGTTCGCGAAGCGGACTTCGCGTTATATCAACCCAGCGCGCTGGCCAGCTGCGCGAGACGTCCGCGCGCCGAGCCGTCGATCACTTCCGTGCCAGTGTCGATGATCGCGCCGGCCAGCAGCGTGGCATCGACCGAGGTTTCCAGTTCGATCTCGCGATGGAAGCGGCGCTTCAGCGAGGCCTTCAGCTGTTCGGCCTGCGCGACGTCCAGCGCCATCGCGCTGGTCACCTTGACCAGCAGCTGCGACTCGGACTCGCGCTTGAGCGTCTCGAACAACTCGGCCACTTCCGGCAGCAAGCCCAGGCGGCGCTGCTCGGCCATCTCGGTCAGGAACTGGCCGAACGGCGCATCGGCGGCCACGCCGGCCGGCAGATGCAACGCCACCAGTTGGGACGGCAAGACCCGCGGATCGTTGCCGAGGCCGGCCACCGTCGCATCGCCCGCCACCGCCGCGGCGAACGCCAGCGATTGCGACCACGCGTCCAGCGAGCCGGCTGCGCGCGCCACTTCGAAAGCGGCGCGCGCATAGGGACGGGCGAGAGTGACGGACTGCGCCATGGTCAGATCTCGGCCGCAAGCTGGTCGAGCAACGCCTTGTGCGTCGAGGCATCGACCTCACGCTGCACGATCTTGCTGGCACCGGCCACCGCCAGCGCACCGACCTGCTCGCGCAACTGGTCGCGGGCGCGCTGCGCCATCGAGGCGATGTCGTCCTGCGCGGTGGCCTTCAGCCGGTTGATCTCGGCAATCGCATCGCTGCGCGCCTTGTCGATGATCTGGTTGGCCTGCTGCTGGGCCTTGTCGATGATCTCGGAAGCCTGCTGACGTGCCACCTTGATCTCGGCCTGCACCTTCACGTCGGCGCTTTTCAGCTCGGCGTGCGCACGCTCGGCCGCGCTCAGACCTTCGGCGATCTTTACCTGCCGGTCTTCAATGGCCTTGGTGATGTGCGGCCAGATGAAGTGGACGCAGAACCAGATCAGGATGGCGAACGAGAGCATCTCGCCAATCAAGGTCGCGTTGAAATTCATCGCTGCGTTACCTGTAAATACGGAATGGAACGGACCCGGGCATCTCGCAGCCCAAGCCGGAAACACGGCGGCGCCGCAACGGCGCCACCGGAAGAGCGTTGCTTACTGGCCTGCGCCGGCAGCCGACAGCACCGAACCCAGCAGCGGGTTGGCCACCGCGAAGTACATCGCCAGCGCCACGCCGATCAGGAACGCCGCGTCGATCAGGCCGGCCAGCAGGAACATGCGGCCCTGCAGCAGCGGAACCAGTTCAGGCTGACGAGCGGCGGCTTCGAGGAACTTCGAACCCATGATGCCGATACCGATACAGGCACCGAGCGCACCGAAGCCGATGATCAGGCCGAGCGCGATGGCGGTGAAGCCCTGGATTTGTGCAAACTGAACGAGGTGTTCCACGGTGATCTCCTGAGAAATACAAGCTGAAGTCAAAACGGATGAAGCGAAGAATTCGAGGTGCGCGGATCAGTGGTGATCGTGTGCCATCGAGATGTAGACGATCGTCAGCACCATGAAGATGAATGCCTGAATCGAGATGATCAGGATGTGGAAGATGCCCCACACCGTGTAGCCGATGATGCCCGCGCCATACAAGGCCCAGCCCGCCAGCCCGGCGCCAGCGCTGAACAGGCCGGCGATCAGCATGAACACCAGCTCGCCCGCATACATGTTGCCGAACAATCGCATCGCCAGGCTGACCGGCTTGGACGCCAGTTCGACCAGGTTCAGCGCGAAGTTGGGGATCCACAGCAGCGGATGCTTGCCGAACGGCGCAGTGAACAGTTCGTGCATGTAGCCGCCGGCGCCCTTGGCCTTGAAGCTGTAGAAGATGATCAGCACGAACACCGTCAGCGACATCGCGAAGGTCATGTTGATGTCGGCGGTGGGCACGGCGCGGAAGTGGCCGACACCGAATTTCTCGGTGATCCACGGCAGCAGATCCACCGGCAGCAGATCCATCGCATTCATCAGGAACACCCAGATGAACACAGTCAGCGCCAGCGGGCCCAGCACGCGACGGTCGCCATGGAACACGTCCTTGACCTGCCCGTCGACGAACTCCAGCACGATCTCCACGAACGCCTGGCCCTTGCCCGGCACGCCCGCGGTGGCCTTGCGCGCCTTCAGCCAGAACCACAGGCAGAACAGCACGCCCAGCACCAGCGACACGGTGACCGAATCGAGATGCACCGCCCAAAAGCCCTCGGGACTCGAATGCGGCACGAGATGGGTCAGGTGGTGCTGGATGTATTCGGTAAGGCCGCCAGTCGGCTCGCTTGCCATGTCTCAACCCTTGAATCTGAACGCCAGCAGATAAACCGCGAGAGCAGCCACCAGACCCGCGATAGCGGCCGGTGGCGGCAACTTGAATTGGAACAGGATCACGACCAGCCCCCCGACGATCACGATCCACTTCAGGAGCATGCCCGTCAGCAAACGGCTCAATGCCATCCCCGCCCCGTTCACGCCGCTGAAAAACCGCGCCGACAACAGCGCGGTACCCAGCGCCACCATCGTTGCAGCTGCAGCCGCCGCCATCGCCTCGCGCGGCCCCTGCGCCAGAAATGCCACTCCGGCCAAAACTGCCACAGCAAGCTGCAGCAGTGAGGTACGCAATGCGAGACGACGACCGGTGGCAAGACTGTTGAGCACGCAAGGCCTCCGCGCGGTTTACACCAGGCGGCACCGATAGCTACGGGCCACGATCCGATCCGACGAAGTATATCAGCGCGCGCATTCCAGCGACAAGCCGCCAGGGTGCGACATTTTGTTCGCCGGCCCCGTCGTGCAGCGGTTCGCGGACCGCCTGCCGTCGCGAATTGGCGGCAAAGAAAAAGGCCGGACAGCGGGGAACTGTCCGACCCAAGACTCGCACACACGGGGGAGGGGTTGTTGCGGATTACTTGGCGGCAGCCTTGCGACCGACCGGCGCGGCGGCGTCATTCGCGGCCTGACGCTGCTCCTGCACCAGGGCGCCCAGCGACTGGACGGTCTTCTGCGAGATGGCGATGACTTCCTGCGACACCGCGACCGCCTGCTCGGCGTTTTCGCGGCTCACGCTGGCACCCTTTTCCCACAGGCTGCGCAGGCCGTCGATGTCACGCGTTTCCTGAGCGGCCGCAACGAAGTCGGCGGTGGCGCCGGCCTGCCGCTGCAGCTCCTTGAACTGGAGTTCGGCAACCGTCTGCAGGCCTTTCAGGGCGAGCGTCTGGGCCTTGAAGGCATTGTCGGAGAACTGTTTGGCGTAGTCGAAAAACTGATTGATCTGCTGCGTCATGATCTAAGTCCTCGTTGAGGATGGGGTAGTGAGGCAAAGATTAGCGGCAATCTTTGTGCATTGCAACATATTTCTTCGGCCACCCCGGCCTCAGTTGGAAAATATTCATTTAACGCTTGCACTTATCCATGGACGCCCATTCTTTCGCATCGCGTCAGAAATGAGTCTACCAAGTGGCGAGGGAGATCGAAGTGACCCGATGAGCCGCAGGCGGCGTGGCGGGCAAGCCGGCCTGCTGGCGCGAACCTCAACGCGCGGTGGATGGCCCGCGGTAGCGACATCCCGAGGTGCAGGTTTCATGCACCACGACCTCGGACAGCAGCGGCAACGCCGGCTTGAGGCGATCCCATATCCAGATCGACAGGCGCTCGCTGGTGGGGTTGTCCAGCCCCTCGATGTCGTTGAGGTAATGATGGTCGAGCTGATCGTGGATCGGCCCGAAGGCGGCCTTGACGTCGGCGAAGTCCATCACCCAGCCGGTATCGACGCCCGGTTCGCCACTGACGTGGATTTCCACCCGGAACGAGTGGCCATGCAGACGCGAACATTTGTGGCCGGCCGGAACGTTCGGCAAACGATGCGCGGCTTCGATGTTGAAGACTTTGAAGATATCCATGCCGCATTGTACCGCCGGCCCACGTCCCGCCGACCCTGACCCCGGCAGCGAGCCTTGCACCCGCTTGCCGCGATCCATGAGACCAAAACACCTTCCCCTGCCCCGCTGCCGGCCGGGGGAGGGGGGCGGCCAGCAGCGGGGCAAGGGAAAGATCGGGTGGATCAGGGGAGGTCTGATCAATCAACTTTTTGCCCGTCATCCCTGCGAACACAGGAATGACAGGCAAAACCAGAGCCTCCCTAGAACCGGAAGCTCACCCCCAGCGTGTAGGAGCGGCCGTAGCGGTAGTAGCTCTGCAGCAGCAGCGGATTGCCGTTGATACTGGCGGTCTGCGCCTTGTCCAGCAGATTCGCCCCGTCGAAGGTGACGCTGAACATGTCGTTGATGTCGTACGACGCATGCGCGGTCAGCCAGGTGAACGGATCGGCCTGCTCGTTGTAGCCGGTACCCAGCACGTTGATGGCGGTGACGAAGCCGTCGGTGCGGTCAGCATTCACGCCCAGCGACCACTTGCCCTTTTCGTACATCACGCCCAGCGAGTAGGTTGCCGGGGCGATGCCTTCAAGCGGACGCTTCTCACCGTCCACCCAGCTGCTCGACAGGTTGCGGGTGTACTGGCCGCGTACGCCGAAGCCGTTGCTCCAGAAATGCTGCAGACCCAGCTCCAGACCCTTCACCTTGGCGTAGTCGCCGTTGATCGGGCGCATCACGTTGAACAGGTAGCCCGGCACGCCGATGTCCTGGCCCGGCTCCCAGCTGGTGGTGATCTGGTTCTTGATGCGCTTGTAGAACACGGCCACGTTGGCGATGGAGTGCTCCGAGAAGTACCACTCCAGCGACAGGTCGCCCTGGGTAGCCGTATAGGGCTTCAGATCGACATTGCCGCCGTAGACCTGGGTGAATTCGCCCCAGGACACGCTTTCGGTGGTGTTGGTGGGCGCCAGCGTATCGACCGACGGTCGGGCCATCGTCTTGGCCACGCCCGCGCGCAACTGCAGGTCATCGGTGAAATGCCAGGTGAAGTTCGCCGAGGGCAGCAGATAGGTGTAATCCGCGTCCTCGTTGATCGGCGTGGGATCGCCGTACTTGGCCGTGTAGTTGAAGGCACCGTTCTCGGTGATGCTGAGGATCTTGGCGTCCCAGGCTTGCGCGGTGGTCTTGGTCTTGACCAGGCGCGCGCCGATGTCGCCGTCCCAGTGATCGCCGGACATGTCCGCTTCCACGAAGAAGGCGTTGGTCTTTTCACTGACCCGGTAGCTCTGCAGCGGGTTCCATGCCGGCGCCGCGTTGGCGAATTCGTAGGTGCCGCCGCCCGGGCGCGGATGGCCATCATAGGCGCGCAGTTGCGCCAGATAATTGGGCACGTCGAACGCCAGGAAGCTGCGCGGGAAATTGCTGTGCACGCCCTCCATGAAATGCGGGAGGCTGAAGGTGTGCGAGACGACGTTGCCGCCCAGATCGCCCACGTTGATGGCGTAGTTGTCGGCGTAGTAATCGGCGCCGCCATTGAGCGTGTTGTTGACCAGGTCGCGCGATTTCTCGCGCTCGGTGCGTGTCACGCCGAACTTCAACTGGTCCACCCCCCACTGGCCGATGAACAGCTTGCCGGACACGGTGCCACCGGTGATCCTGTCGTCGATGTTGTCGCCGCTCAACTCCATGTAATGGGTGTTGAGATCGGATTCGCCGAACTCGCCGTTGGCGAGGCCGCTGGCGAGCTCGCGGCCGTCGTCGAACTGCACGTCGACATTGGGTATCGCATGCGGCGCCAGGCTGATGTGCGCCGTGTTGGGCTGGTTCATGCGCAGCACCACGTACGTATCCTGGCCGCCGGAGTGACGCTTCGAGGTGGAGCGGTAGACGTCGCCCGTCAGCGTAAGGTCGGGGGTCACCTGCCACTCGCCGTTGATGCCGTACAGCTCGGTGTCGACCACGCGGTATTGGGTCTGGTTCAGCAGCTCCGGATTGAGCCGCTGATCCGGGTCCGGGTTGTCCATGGTGAAGCTGGTGACGATGCCGTTCTGGGCGGTGATGTCGGACCAGCGCCCGGGCGCGAACAGCGGGTAGAACGATTCCTGGTAGGACACCTGCGGCGAATCCAGCCGCGTCTTCAGGCCGTCCACCACGATGCGCACGGTATCGCTGGGATGCCACTCGAACTTGCCCGAATAGGCGCTGCGCTTCTTGTCCTCCATGATCGAACCGACGCGGAACTGGCCCGGCGAGATCAGGCCGTAGTCTTCCGGATCCAGTTCGCCGTTGCCATTGAGGTCGACGTCACCGCCCCAGGCCGTGCTCGACCAGTCGGGATCGTTGGGATCGGTGTTGCGCGACCAGCCGCCGTCGTTGCCGGCGACGTCGGTGCGGTCCTTGCGCTTGGCTTCGACCACGCCCAGCAGCACGCCCATGGTGTCGTTGGCGAAGGTGGTGCTGAAGGTGGCCGAGAGCTTGCGGCCGTTGAGCTCGGACATCTGGTTGCGATCACCCTCCAGCCGCACGATGCCGTGCGTGCCTTTCTGGTCGAAGGGACTGGCCGAACGCAGATTGACCAGGCCGCCGATCGCGCCCTCGGTCAGCGAGGCTTGCGCACCCTTGATCACGTCGGCGCCGCTGATCACGTCGGCCGGCAGCACGTCGAAGGCAAAATCGCGGCCGGCGCCGTCGGTGGCAAGGATGCGGTTGTTGAAGGTGGTCAGCGTGTACTCCGGCCCCAGGCCGCGCACGCTGACCCGCTGGCCTTCGCCGCCGGCGGTGCGCGTGATCGCCACGCCGGTGATATGGCTCAGCGAATCGGCCACGTTGTTGTCCGGGAATTTGCCCAACTCCAGCGCGCTGATGGAATCCTGCACCGTGCCCGCATAGCGCTTGAGCTCGGCCGAGCGCGCCAGGCTGGCCTGCACGCCCGTCACCGTGATCGCCCCCAGAGCGACGGCCTCATCGTCGGCGGCTTTCGACTCGGGCTGCGTCTGCGGATCCGGCGCCCCGTTTGTGTTGCCCGGCGCGGTCTGGGATAGAGCCGCCGTCGGCGCCAACAGGGCAAGCGCTACGGCATAAAACAACATGTTCTGGCGGAAGGATGCGGCATTCACGGGGCTCTCTCCTCGGAAGCGGGTATTTGGGCCTAACGTCTAAACAACGAAATCGAGCCTAAAGCATGTTTCGTTTTGTATCAATAGCGAAATACATCGAAATGCGGCATACTTCGCCTCATCCGTCGGAACACTCCATGGCCGCGACCCGCGACACCAGTCAACGACGCCTCCAGATCAGCGAACTCGTCCGCCAGCAGGGAAGCGTCCAGGTCTCCACCCTCGTCGAACGTTTCGGCGTGAGTGCGCAAACCGTGCGCAAGGATTTGCGTTATCTGGCCGAACGCGGAGTGATGTCGCGCGCTTACGGCGGCGCGATCGACAGCGGCGTCATCAACGGCACGCTGGCCGAGCCCAACTACGAAGCGAAAAGCACCACGCACCTGGATGAAAAGCGCCGCATCGGTGTTTGCGCCGCGGCTCTGGTCAGCGTGGGCGACACCATCGCCATCGATTCGGGCACCACCGCCATCGAGCTGGCCAAGGCCTTGCCGGACGCGGAAATCACCGTGGTCACCAACGACTTCGGCGTGCTGACGGCGCTGGCGCCCAAGCACAACATCAACATCGTGATGCTCGGCGGCGAACTGCGCCGCCGCAACATGGCGTTCTACGGCGGGCTGACCATCGAGGCGCTGGACGCCCTGCACGTGGACAAGCTTTTCCTGGGCGTGGACGGCTTCGACCTGGAGCGCGGCATCACCACGCATTACGAGCCCGAAGCGCTGCTCAACTGCAAGATGGTGGAAGCCGCCGGCCTGGTGGTTTCGATCACCGACAGTTCGAAATTCGGCCGGGTCTGCCTGCATCGCATCGTCCCCGTCACCGCGCTGGACATGCTGATCACGGACACGGCCGCGCCCGAGGAAATCGTCCAGGCCAGCCATCAGCTCGGTTTCAAGCTGCAGCTGGCGTAAGGAGCGGCCGACGCTCAATCGGCCGGCCGGGATACGGCAAAAACCCGCGCGGCGTTGGCGTAGTAGATCTTGTCGATCACCGCGCGCGGCAACGCCAGGCCGGCCACGTCGGCGTGGATCATCTCGATCCGCTGGGTTTCATCGGTGGCCAGGTAGCGCCAGTCGGATGTCCAGGCGTTGTGCGCCTCGCGCTTGAACTCCTCGGCCTTGGCGTCAGGCGAGAACGTCAGGTCGGTGCCGTACAGCAAGCGGTCCTGATAGCGGATGAAGAAGTTGCGCACTTTCTCGCGATCGCGCACGGACTGGTATTGCACCTGACTCATGCGTGCGGCCAGGTCGACGGTCGCGTTGGGAAACCGGTCGAGAAATTTGCCCAGCCGGTCCACGTCGTATTCCAGGCTGGCCATGTGCGCGCCCACGAAACGCAGCTTCGGGTTGGCCGCCACGAAGCGGTCGCGCGCGGCCATCAGGTCTTCGTAACCCGGCATCTCCGGGTGCAGGTACATGTAGTAATCGGGATGGTTGCTGAAGTATTCGCGATCGTTGTCGGTGGTCATCTGATCGAGCGGCAGCCAGCAGTTGCGCGGCTCACCCTGGTGATCGATCAGCGGCACGCCCAACGCGCGCACCTCCTCGACGACGGGCGCCAGCCCCGGATCGTCCAGCATGATCAGTTGGCCGGCGGCATTGCGCTCCACCAGCCCCACGTTCTTCCAGATCTTCACCGCGAGCGCGCCGCTGGCCACGTCCTGCGCCAGCTTCGCGTCCACCTTGTCGACCCAACCCGGCGTGCCGAAGCCCTTCATCGAAAACGTGGTGGCCCAATGGAAATGCGCCGGATCCTTCGCCGCCAGCGCCAGCGCTATCTCGTGCTGCTGCGCGATGCTGGGGAAATCCGGGTAGTCGACGTTGATCGACAACACCTGGAAACCGTCTTCGCGCAGCAGTTCCAGCAGCGCGGTGTCGGCATTGTTGGCGTGGAAATGGGCGTCGTACTTGCGCACCTGCGCGAAGTCGGCCATCGCGTAATGGTCCGAACCGGACGCGGCAGCGGGCGATGCAGCGGTGGCCATCGAAAGCGGGAGCATCAGCGCCAGCGTCAAGGCGGCTAGATGACGAAAAGTTCGGTGCATCGGCTTCCCCTCGTTACATAACGAAACATATTTGCACCATACCGAAACGAAACGCTTGCATCAATACCGACCACTGACGCAGAATCGGTACAACACCTTTGCAGGATTTCGCCATGGAACCGATGGGACGCCGCACTGTATTGAAGCTTCTCTCCGGCAGCGTCGCCGGCGGCGTGGCGCTGGCCTTGTTGCCCAAGGCGGTCGCCGGGCCGTTGGGTGGCCCGCTGTTCGGAGCGGGCCGCGCAGGCGACGGCGATGCGGTGGCGCAGGACGCGGTGCTGGCGATCGCGTTCGACCGCAAACTGCACAGCCGGCTGCTCTCCAACGGCACGCCGATCACGCCCTACCAGCCCAGCGAAAGCCTGCTGTTGGCCGATGGCGCGATCGAGGATTTCGCCATCAGCGGCCAGCAGCAACAGGCGATCACCGACCCGCGCCATGGCGCCGGCCACCAGCTGACCGTGACCGGGCGTTCCACCGGCAACATCGAAAAGCAGGTGGCGGTGACCTTCTTCGACAGCCTGCCGGGTTTTGCCGTGTTGCAGACGCGCTACCGCAACGGCGGCAGCACACCGCTCAAGGTCGCCGGTTGGCGCAACGCGGCGCATGAACTGGCCGACGCGCCGGGCGGCTTCTGGAGCTTCTCCGGCACCACCCACACCGACCGCCGCGACTGGGTGCAGCCGGTGGGCGCCGGCTTCGACCAGCGCAACAACCTGTCCATGGATTCGTCCGACTACGGCGGCGGCACGCCGGTGGCCAACATCTGGCGTCGTGACGTCGGCATCGCCGTCGGCCACGTGGAGCCGGTGGTGCGGCCGCTGGATCTGCCGGTGAGGAAGACGGCCAACGGCGCGCACATCGCGGTCGAGCTGATGCAGGAATCCACGCTGGCGCCGGGCGAAACCCTGGTCACCGAACGCACCCTGCTCGCCACGCACACCGGCGATCACTACGCGCCGTTGCAGCAATACAAGAGCTACATGCAGGCCGAGGGCCTGGTGGCGCCGCAAGCGCCCGCGTCCGCGTTCGCGCCGATCTGGTGCGCCTGGGGCTACGGGCGCGACTTCACCCTCAAGCAGATCCTGGGCACCATCCCCAAGGCCCGCGAGCTGGGTTTCGAATGGGTGGTGATGGACGACGGCTGGCAGACCAACGAGGGCGACTGGCGGCTGGACAAGCGCAAGTTCCCGCGCGGCGACGCCGACATGCGCGCCTTTACCGCCGACGTGCGCCGCCAGGGCATGCGGCCACGGTTGTGGCTGGCCCCGCTGGCCGCGGACCCCGGCAGCGACATCCTGCACGATCACGCCGACATGCTGTTGCTGGACGAGGGCGGCGCCTTCCAGACCGTGACCTGGTGGAACGCGTTGACCCAATGCCCCGCCTATCAGCCCACCGTCGACTATTACGTGGCGCTGGTGAAAAAGATCATCGGCGACTGGGGTTTCGAGGGCATCAAGTTCGACGGCCAGCACCTCAACAGCGTGGCCCCCTGCTACAACCCCGCGCACAAGCATGCGCATCCCAGCGATTCGGTCGAAGGCCTGGCCACGTTCTGGAAGGCCATTTACGACGCCATCCACGAAGCCAATCCGCAGGCCGTGGTGGAGTTGTGCCCCTGCGGCACCGCCTTCGACTTCCACAACCTGCCGGCCACCGACCAGTACCCGGCTTCCGACCCGACCTCCTCGTGGCAGGTGCGCAGCAAGGGCAAGTCGATGAAGGCGTTGATGGGCTCGCGCAGCAGCTACGCGGGCGATCACGTGGAGTTGTCCGATCGCGGCGACGACTTTGCCTCCAGCGTTGGCATCGGTGCGGTGGTCTCGACCAAGTTCACCTGGCCCAAGGACACCGAGCATCCCTCCGAACCGCTGCCGCCCGGCGGCTTGGTACTCAACCCCGAGCGCGAGGCGCTGTGGCGCAAGTGGGTGGCGCTGTACAAGCAGCACATGCTGCCCAAGGGCGAATACCGGGGCGAGCTTTACGACATCGGCTTCGACCGGCCCGAGGCGCATGCCATCGCCAAGGACGGAGCCATGTACTACACGTTCTATGCCGACGAGTTCAGCGGTGCAGTGGAACTGCGCGGGCTGGCCGCGGGCCGCCACCGCGTGCGCGATCTGTTCAACGAGGTGGATCTGGGCGAAGTCGACGCGAACGGCGCGAAGCTGCGCGTGGCGTTCAAGCGTTTCGTGTTGTTGCAGGCCACGCCGGTGGAGGCGCGCGCATGAGCGTGCCGGCCATGACGCTCACCGCCGCCGCACCGCGCCGCCCTTGGCTGGGTTTCGCGCTGGCCACCGTCGCGCTGTGGGGCGTGTGGGGCGCGCTGTCGCCGCTGTCCGCCGAGCACGGGTTTCCCGACACGCTGGTGTACGGCGTGTGGGCGCTGACGATGATCCCGCCCGCGCTGTACATCCTGTGGCGCCGCGGCTGGCAGCTCGAGCGCTCGCTACGCGCGATCGCCTACGGCATGACCATCGGCCTGCTGGGTGCCGGCGGCCAGATGCTGCTGTTCCACACCTTGACGATCGGGCCGGCGTATTTCGTGTTTCCGATCATCTCGTTGTCGCCGGTGGTCACTATCGCGCTGTCGTTCCTGCTGCTGCGCGAGCGCACGGGCTGGATGGGTGCGGCGGGCATCGTGCTGGCGCTGGTGGCGTTGCCGATGCTGGACCTGTCGTTCGGCCGCGGCGCCGGCAGCGGTCTGGGCTGGTTCCTGCAATCGCTGCTGATCATGCTGGCGTGGGGGCTGCAGGCGTATTTCATGCGTCTGGCCAACGACACGGTACGGGCCGAAAGCATCTTTTTCTACATGACGGTGGGCGCGTTGCTGCTGGTGCCGGTGGCGCTGGCGATGACCGACTGGAGCCAGCCGGTGAACATGGGCCTGGATGGCCCGTGGATGACCGCGGGCATCCAGGTGCTCAACGCCATCGGCGCGCTGACCCTCGTCTACGCCTTCCGCCACGGCAAGGCGATCGTGGTGGCGCCGCTGACCAACGCCGGTGCGCCGCTGGTGACGGCGGTGCTGTCGCTGATCTTCGCCAGCGTGGTGCCGGGGCCGCTGAAGATGGTGGGCCTGGTGTTGGCGCTGATCGCCTCGCTGCTGCTGGTGCTCGAACCCGAACGCGATCCACCCGCTCCCCTTCCCTGACCGGAGCCCGTCCCCATGCAAGTCCTTCTCGACCTCATCGCCCGGCACAAGCAGGGGCACGCCACCGGCGTGACCTCGATCTGCTCGGCCCATCCCATCGTCATCGAAGCCAGCCTGCGCCAGGCGCAGCGCACCGGCCAACCGTTCGTGCTGTTCGAGGCAACCTGCAACCAGGTCAACCAGGATGGCGGCTACACCGGCATGAAGCCGGCCGACTTCGTGGCCTTCGTGCACGGCATTGCCGACCGCGTCGGTTTCGATCGCGCGCGCATTGCGCTGGGCGGCGATCACCTGGGCCCCAACCCGTGGACGGCGCTGGCCGCGGACGCGGCGATGGACAAGGCCGAAGTGATGGTGGGCGCCTACGTGGCGGCCGGCTTCCGCAAGATCCACCTGGACTGCTCGATGGCCTGCGCCGGCGACCCCGAGCCGCTGCCCGAAGCGGAGATCGTGCGCCGCGCGGTGCGCCTGTGCCGCGCCGCCGAAGCCGCCTACGCCAGCGCCGGTGGCGAGGCCCCGGTGTACGTGATCGGCACCGAGGTGCCGGTGCCCGGCGGCGCCACCGAAGCCATCGAAGGGCTGGCCGTTACCACGCCGCAAGCGGCGCTGGCGACGATCGAAGCCCATCGCCAGGCTTTCGCCGACGCCGGCCTGGAAGCCGCCTGGCATCGCGTGATCGCGTCGGTGGTGCAGCCGGGCGTGGAGTTCGATCATCACAACGTGGTCGACTACCAGCCGCAAAAAGCCAGCGAACTGAGCCATGCCATCACTGCGGTGCCGGGCATGGTGTTCGAGGCGCACTCCACCGATTACCAGACCCGCGACGGCCTTGCCGCGCTGGTGCGCGACCACTTCGCGATCCTGAAAGTCGGCCCCGGCCTCACCTTCGCCCTGCGCGAGGCGCTGTGGGCGCTGGATGCGATCGAGCGCGAATGGATCGACGAGGCGTACCGCGCAAACCTGCGCGACGTGGTGTTGCGACGCATGCGCGCCGAACCAGGCTACTGGCAACGCTATTACCACGGCGAAGGCCACGCGCTGACCGTCGACCTGCAGTACAGCCTCAGCGACCGCATCCGCTATTACTGGCCCGATCCGGTGATCGAGCAGGCCCGCCAGCGCCTGTTCGACAACCTGCGCGAAAACCCGCCGCCGCTGCCGCTGATCGGCCAATACCTCCCCCACGCACTGCATGCGCTGCGCAACGGAGCCGCCTCGCGCGACCCGCTGTCGCTGGCCATGGCCCACATCAGTGCCGCCCTCGACGACTACCACCATGCCTGCCATCACCATGACCATTGACTATCTGGGCCTTACCGAATCCGCACTGATCGCCTCCGGCGCGATCGCCACCGCGCGGGAGATTACGCAGCAACCGCGCATGCTGGAGCAGACCCACGCGCTGGTCGCCGACCTGCACGAACGGATCCAGGTGTTCGCCGGTGGCCTGACCGGCAACCCCGCCGCGCGGGTGATTCTCACCGGCGCGGGCAGCTCCGCCTACATCGGCCAATGCGTGGCGCCGCTGCTGGACCGCCAGCTGGCCGCCCGCGTGGACGCGGTGCCGACCACCGACATCGTCTGCGCGCCGCACCTGTACCTGGACCCGCAGCAGCCGCTGCTGCTGGTGTCGTTCGGCCGCTCCGGCAACAGCCCCGAGAGCCTGGCCGCGGTGAAGCTGGCCGAATCGCTGGTGCACGAGGTGCGCCATCTGGTCGTGCTGTGCAACGCCGAGGGCGAACTGGGCAAGCTGGACGTGGCCCACGCGATGACGCTGCTGCTGCCGCCGGAGACCCACGACACCAGCTTCGCGATGACCTCCAGCTTCAGCTGCATGATGTACGCCGTGGTGGCCGCGCTGCTGCCGGCCGGCACCATGGACAACCGCATCGAGGCGATCTCCGCGGCCACCGGTCGCAGCATCCACGGAGCACTGCCGGCGCTGGACGCGCTGGCGCTGGAACAGCACGAGCGCGTGGCTTACCTGGGCAGCGGCGTGCTGCAGGGGCTGGCGCGCGAGGCGGCCCTGAAACTGGGCGAGCTGACCAACGGCGCCGTCGCCACCTGCTTCGATTCCCCGCTGGGTTTCCGCCACGGGCCCAAGACCTTCGTCAACGCCCGCACCCTGGTGATGGTGTTCGTCTCCAACGATCCGCTCACCCGCCGCTACGATCTGGACCTGATCGACGAACTGCGCCGCGACGGCTGCGCCGGGCGCATCATCGAGATCACCGCCCAACCCCGCACGGAGGCCGGCACCGAAAGCATCGCCGTACCCGACATGACCACTGCCGCCGACCTCGACCTGCTGTGGCCGTACATCGCCATCGCCCAGACCTATGCTTTCTTCACCTCGCGCGCGATGGGCGTGACGCCGGACAACCCCAACCCCGCCGGCATCGTCAACCGCGTGGTGCAAGGCGTGCGCCTGCACGCGCTGAGCGCATGAGCGGACCGGTCTACCTGGGCGTCGACGGCGGCGGCACCAAGACCCGCTTCGCCCTGATCGACGGCGACGGCCAGCTGCTGGCCGAGGCGCAGCGGGGCACCACCTACCATCCGCACGTGGGCCTGGATGGCGTGCGCGCCATCCTCGCCGACGGCGTGGCCGACGTGCTGGCCACCGCGAAGCGCACGCCTGCCGACATCGCCCATGCCTTCTTCGGCCTGCCCGCCTACGGCGAAGACAGCCACGCCACCGCGTTGCTGCAAACCTTCCCCGAAGCGATCCTGGGCCACCGCCGCTACACCTGCGACAACGACATGGTCTGCGGCTGGGCCGGCTCGCTGGCCTGCGCCGACGGCATCAATATCGTCGCCGGCACCGGTTCCATCGGCTATGGCCAGCGCCACGGCACCGCCGCCCGCGCCGGCGGCTGGGGCGAAGCATTTTCCGACGAAGGCTCCGCCTACTGGATCGCCATCCGCGGGCTCAACGCCTACTCCCGCATGAGCGACGGCCGCCTGCCCAAGGGCCCGTTGCACGGCATCCTCAACGCGCACTTCCAGCTCGACAACGACCTCGACATCTGCGCCCACATCTACGGCGAAAAGGCCTCCCCGCGCAGCGACCTGGCCCAGCTGTCGCGCCAGGTGGCCGAAGCCGCGGGCGCCGGTGACGCGGCGGCGATCGCCATCTTCCACGATGCCGGCCGCGAGCTTGCGCAGATCTGCGACGCGCTGCGGCTGGCGCTGCATTTCGAAGCAGGCGAACCCGTACCCGTGTCGTATTCCGGCGGCGCGTTCAACGCCGGCGACCTGCTGCTGACACCGTTCCGCGACGCACTCCGCGCGGCAAGCGCCGCCTTCGAGATCCGGCTTCCCCTGCACGCACCGGATTACGGCGCGGCGCTCTACGCGATCAGGCTCGGGCAGGGCGGCGCACCCTAACGCCGGTGCGGGTGAGCCTTCGCGGCCTTTCCACCCGGCCGGCAGCAAAGTACCGTTCCGTCGACAGCTTCCACGTCGGCGGCCCGCTGCATGCGTGACGTTGGCACCCGACCTCGATCACCGGACAACCCGCCATGCAAACCCTGATTCCCGGACACCTGTCGCTGGCCCAGTTGCGCGATATCGCCGCAACGTTCGAGCCGATCCGACTGGACGGCGCCTGCACGGCGGGCATCCATGCGGCGGCGCAAACCGTGCAAGGCATCGTGGCCGCCGGCCAGCCGGCCTATGGCATCAACACCGGCTTCGGCAAGCTGGCCAAGGTGCATGTCCCGGCCGATCAGCTGGAGCAGTTGCAGACCAACCTGGTGCGCTCCCACGCAGCGGGCGTGGGCCCGCTGCTGGACGACACCGCCGTGCGCATGATCCTGGCCTTGAAGATCGCCTCGCTGGCGCGCGGCTACTCCGGCGTGCGGATGCAGGTCATCGACACCCTGCTGGCGATGTACAACGCCGAGCTGTGGCCGTGCATTCCGTGCCAGGGCTCGGTGGGCGCCAGCGGCGATCTCGCGCCGCTGGCGCATCTGGCGCTCGCTGCCATGGGCGAAGGCAAACTGCGTTGCCGCGGCGAGATCATGGATGCCGCCGACGGCCTGCGCCGCGCGGGAATCGCCCCGCTGCGCCTGGCCGCCAAGGAAGGCCTGGCGCTGCTCAACGGCACCCAGGTGTCCACCGGCATCGCGCTGATGGCCCTGTTCGGCGCCGAGCAGGTTTTTGCCGCCGCCGTGCTGGCCGGTGCCCTGAGTGTCGACGCGGCCTGCGGTTCGGATGCGCCGTTCGACGCGCGCATCCACGCCGTGCGCGGACAGCCGGGGCAGATCGAAGTGGCCGCGCTCTACCGGCAACTGCTGCAAGGCAGCGCCATCCGCGAATCGCACCGCGTCGGCGACCCGCGCGTGCAGGACCCCTATAGCCTCCGCTGCCAACCGCAGGTGATGGGGGCCTGCCGCGACCTGCTGCGGCAAACCGCAAGCACGCTGGAGATCGAGGCCAACGCCGTCTCCGACAACCCGCTGGTATTTCCGGAAACCGGCGACGTGATCTCCGGCGGCAACTTCCACGCCGAACCCGTCGCCTTCGCCGCCGACCAGCTCGCCATCGCCGTGGCGGAAATCGGCTCGCTGTCCGAACGCCGCATCGCCATGCTGGTCGACGCCAGCATCTCCGGCCTGCCGGCCTTCCTGGTGCAGGACTCGGGCATCAATTCCGGGTTCATGATCGCCCACGTCACCGCCGCCTCGCTGGCCAGCGAAAACAAGACCCTGGCACACCCCGCCAGCGTCGATTCACTGCCCACCTCCGCCAATCAGGAAGACCACGTCAGCATGGCCACCTTCGCCGCGCGCAAGGCCCGAGACATTGTCAACAACGTGCGCAAGATCGTAGCCATCGAACTGATGGCCGCCGCCCAAGGCATCGACTTCCGCCGCCCCCTGCACTCATCCGACGTACTCGAAGCAGCGCACGCCCGCATCCGCGAAGCCGTACCGCACTACAGCGACGACCGCTACCTGGCACCCGACATCGAAGCGCTGAACGCGCTGATAGACAGCTCGGCGCTCCACGAATTTCTCGACCTGCCGCTGCCGTCGACGGTGTATTGAGCGGGAGATTCGACCCGCCAGCCCCCTACACGTTCGTATGGCCGCGCGGTTGATTCATCTGACTACCCGCGCGATACAGCGTGCTGGCATCAGGTTTGTCGGGGGCACGCGCTACGGCACAAAACGGTTCGGCTGCGCCGCCCCGGATTTTGCCCGCAAGGCTTCATAAAGCTGCGCGGGGCCCAGCAAGATATCTTTCAATCCATTGCGTACCCGCTCGGACACCAGCGCCTGCTGCTCGGCGTCCGCGATTTCGCCGTCCTCGGAGTCCTC